>JAIVIH010000386.1 GCA_020200615.1 Actinomycetota bacterium
CTGGCCGACGGGGTCCGGACCCTGGCCGGGGCAGCCTCGGCCGAAGTACTCCTGGAGAAGCAGATCGACGCCCTGGATCTCACCGTGCTCCGGGGCGGGGCGCAGGCGGTGGGCGAATGGGCGACGGCCCACGGCTTCCTCCTGACGCCTGACGCGCCCGAGGTGCTCGACTTCTACGCCAGCCGCAGCCCTATCTTCCTGGCCGCCCGGTTCAACGCCGACGCCGCCCGGGAGAGAGGGGTCGCCCTCGGCGACGGGACCCCCGTGCACCTGACCATCCCCACCGAGAACCCGTGGGTTCCGCTCCGCATCCTGGGCCTGGGTCGGGTGCAGGCCGAGCGGGTCAACGCCGACGTGTTCCTGCTCACCGACCGGCGACCCGCCCTTCTCCCCGGCGCCGACGCTCCCGGGCTGGAACTGGGGCGCCAGGAGCGGGCCAGCTCGACGCTGCTCGACGACCTCCGGTCGGACAAGGGCATGTCCTGGATACCGGCGTCTTCGTGGCTGACCCACCTGCGGGTGGACGCCTCGCCCGCCGACCTGACCTACGACCTCGCGGTCGATGTCTCGGGGGCCGGGCAGCCCTCGGCGGCGGCGGCCGGCCTTCCTGCCGGCTCCAGCGGACTGGCCGCCGGTGGAAGCGGAAACGCCTGGCCGGTCGTGGGAGCGGGGCTGGGCGTCTTCGCCCTGCTGGCCGGAGTGGCCATCGTGGCCACGACCACCCGGAGCCGCCGGGGCACCGGCCAGAGGGCTTGAGATGAGCCGGACCCGTGGCCTCGTCCTCGGCACGGTCCTGCTCCTCGCCGCCGGCGCCCTTAGCAGCGGCTGCGTCGGCCGGGCCTCAGGGGCGGGAACGGCTTCGCCCGCTCCTGACGGCACCCTCGTCGTCGACGTCCACTACTCGAAGTTCTCCGTCTCCGAAGTCCAGGTGCGGAAGGGGCAGACCGTTCGGTTCGTCATCCGCAACCACGACCCCATTCCCCACGAGCTCATCGTCGGAGATCAAGCCGTTCAGGACCGGCACGAGAGGGGGACCGAGGCGCACCACGGCGACCGTCCGGGCGAGGTCTCGGTCCCGGCCGGGGCGACGGCCGAGACCACGTTCGCCTTCACGGCCACCGAGCCAGGCACGCTGCTCTTCGGTTGCCACCTGCCCGGCCACTGGACCTACGGCATGCGGGGCACCATCCGGGTCGCGTGACCCACGGTTCGGCCGGCCCAAATCCATGGACCGGCCTCCCGGGCCGGTCACTCGCCTGGGGCGTGCAGGCCGATGCAGAACTCGTTGCCCTCGGAGTCGGTGAACGTCACCCACGTGGCGCCCCACTCCCGACTAGCGGTCGGGTAGTACCTCGACCTCCACGCCGAGGGCCCGATACGTGTCCAGCGCTCGGCGGTCCCGGGTGGCGAGGACGATGGCGTGCTCGGCCGCAGTGGCGCCGACGAGGGCGTCGTACACGGAGCCGCCGGCAATCTCGGCCTCGGCCAGGCCGTCGAGCAGCGCCCGGGCCGCGCCCGTCGAGAGATAGCGGCTCTCGGGAAAGTTCGCAGCCATGACCCGGGCGATGACCTCCGGAGTGCGACGGGACGGCGCCGGGAGGCGGGTGAGCACCGAGAACGTCTCGAAAGCGGCGTGCCCGGCCAGGCCGAGCAGTCGGTCGCCGAGGGCTGCGTTCGTCGCCGCGTGGTGCTCGTGATCGGCGAGGACGACGGCCACCGCCACGCTCGTGTCGACGAGGACCTCCGGCCGCCTACCTCTGGTCGGCATCTCGGAGCGCCCGAATGTCTGCGTCGCCGAGGGCGGCACCGGACGCGGGGATGACCATGCGGCCGGACCGCTCCTCGATCCCCTCGCCGGCCACCGCCTCGACGCGTAGGGCGTTGCCGTCGGCTGTCACCTCGACCTCGCCGGGCTGGAGGCCGAGCCGATCCCGCAGCGGTTTGGGGATTACCAGCCGCCCTGCCTTGTCAATGGTAGTTCTCATACCATAAGGATGCCATGCCAGTGGTAGAGCTGGTAACGGCGTCCCGTCCGGGGCGGACCCGGCGGCCGGGCTTACCCTGCGGGTGCTACGTGAGCCACGAACAGGATCCCGTGGTGCACGCGGTCCCCTCGGGTCACCAAGACTCCTTCGAGGCGAGCCGTACCGCCGGAGACCTCCGGGAGCGCCTGCCTCGCCGCCCGGGACACCGGCACGATCCGGTAGCGGGCCACGAACGCGGCACACACTTCGACCTCTACGGGGCACGGCCTGCCCACGTAGTCGAAGTGGTTGCCGTGTTGCTCGACGACGCCGACCCACGTACCCGACTGCCTGGCCGGCGCGGCGGAGGCGGTGGACATCGCTCCCGCCATGACGCCTCCGGCCAGAAGAATCGCGACCAGCAATCTCAGGAACCGTCTCATCACGTCACCCCGTTTCCGCGAACAGCTATGTGACTCGGTCGTTCAGGGTATGCCCGTTGGATCTCCTATGGACAGTTTCACACTCACGGGGTCGGCGCCATGAACGCCGAGAGCGAGGATCGCCGCTCCCCGGTTCCGGCGAACCCGTCGTTCCCCTCGGGGAATGGCGCCTCGCCGGGCGAGGAGCAGGACGGCGGGATCCTCGCCGGTCTTCGCGACCTGCTCCGTACCGTGGTGACCTCGGTGGGCCGGGCCGGGACCGTGTCCGTCGCCGCCCTGGCGGACGCCGTGGAGGCGCCCGGCCGGGCCCTGGCCGCCCGCATCGCTGACGCCGCCGTCAGCCAGCCCAGGCCGGTGGCCCACCCTGACGCACTGGCCTCCGCCCTCGGCGAGCAGCCCCACGCTCCCCTGCTTGGAGGCGCCACCGCCGCGGCGGTGGCCGCCAAGGTGGCGAGCCGGGTCGGACCGCTGCGCTTTCTCGCCCGCCGCACGCCCCTGTGGCTCGGGAGCCTCGCCACGCGCCGCTGGTCCTGGCGTGGCTCCAGCGGGCGGTGCGGGCGACACTGCCGTTCTCCAACGGAGTCGCCACCCGGAACCCGGGGACGCTGGCCCGAGCGGCGTCGGCCGTCGACCCGTCGAGCCTCGGACTGGCGGCACTGCCCCCGGCCAGCGGCGACGCCTAGCCACGGCCCGCATCGCCCGCCGAGGAGGACAGTCATTCAAGGGTGCTTCCAGCCGGCTTCCAGGCCTCCGGTCCATGGTTCGGAGGATGGTCCGTAAACGGCGGATCACGACCAGGAAGCGAGGCCCACCATGATAACCGAATTCGACCCGATTTTCGTGTCGCCACCCGAACCCCAGGACACCCGGACACCCGAGTTCGAGATGAGGAACGGCACCCGTGTCGTTGTCCGGGCCGATGGCTCCATCGGCTCCGGCGTGCTCTTCACGGGCGAGACGCCCCCGACGGGCTGGGACATGCTGGCGACCGCAAACGACAGGGACTGGCCCTACCGAGGCTTCGAGGACTCCTTCCGCTACAGCCTCATCGGCACCTTCGTCGGCCGGGACATCCCCACCGAGTGGTTCTACATCGGCCGAGGCAGGACCATCATCGGGAACGGGCGCGTCTCCGGTCTGGGTGTGCGACTCCGGCTGGCCGTCAACCGCCCGCATGTCGATCAGCGCGCCGACGGCCCCAACCGGGGCGAGCTCCGCTGGCGCGTCAACGTCAAGGTCCACCAGTTCGCGGGAGGAGAAGCACCGCCGAGCGTCCCGCAGGACGGCTGGAAATGGTGTGAGAAGTGCCAGGGTCTGGCCTTCTCCGGCAACGGTGCCGGCCGGTGCCCGGCGGACGGGACGCACGACCACACCCGCAGCGGC
>JAIVIH010000387.1 GCA_020200615.1 Actinomycetota bacterium
GGCTGACGGTGGCGTGGAGGAGGGTGACCGGTGTGTGCGTCACCCCTGGGGCCACGTGCCCGTCGACCGAGCCGGCGATGACCCGCAGGAGGGCTCCACCGTCGGGTGACGACAGGAGCGAAGCCTGGTCGGCCCGGATGTCCTGGTAGCGGGCCGGGCTCCACTTCTTGGCCGCCGGGAGGTTGACCCACAGCTGGACGCCGTGGAACAGGCCGCCCGAAACGACGAGCTCCTCGGGAGGCATCTCGTTGTGGAGGATGCCGGCGCCCGCCGTCATCCACTGAGTGTCTCCGTTGGTGATCCGGCCGCCACCGCCGTTGGAGTCCAGGTGGTCGAAGGTGCCGTCGATGATGTAGGTGACGGTTTCGAACCCCCGGTGGGGATGCCAGGGAGCGCCCTTGGCCTCGCCCGGCCCGTACTCGACCTCACCCATCTGGTCCATGTGGATGAAGGGGTCGAGGTCACGCAGATCGAGACCCGCGAACGCTCGACGAACAGGGAAGCCCTCGCCCTCGTAGGCCGCCGGAGCGGTCGTGATGGACCTCACCGGGCGGTCGACAGAAGAACCGGGCGCCAGGGAAGGAAGTCGGGGGAGAGTGAGTGTGTCGGCGGTGATCGCGGGCATCCCGGCTCCTGGGGCTCGAGCGGAAAGATCTTACGCCTCCAAGAACGTAGTTGATACATCAACTATTCCGGGTAAGCTCAGTCCGTGGCTTCCAACCCGCAATGGCTCTCGGAGGACGAATCCCGGGTCTGGCGCAGCTACCTGCGGATGCACGACCTGCTCCGCGCCCGGCTGGCCCGGGAGCTGGATCGCGACGCCGGCCTGTCCGACACTGACTACGGGGTGCTCGTCCATCTGTCTGAGGCACCCGACCACCGTCTCCGCATGCACGAGCTGGTCGCCCGCCTGCTCTGGGAGAAGAGTCGCCTCTCCCACCACGTCACCCGCATGCAGCAGCGGGGCCTGGTGGTTCGGGAGGACTGCGCCTCCGACGGCCGGGGCTCGTTCGTAGCGCTCACGCCGGCCGGCGCCCAGGCGATCGAGAGGGCCGCCCCCGAGCACGTGGCCGCCGTCCGCCGTCATCTCTTCGACCTGCTCTCGCCGGCCGAGATCGGGGTCCTCTCCGACATCACCGACAGGGTGGTCGGTCACTTGTCGACCGCGGCAGCCGACTGACGCTCGGCCTACAGTCCGCCCGTGGCCGACACTCCAGCGTCCGGGCCCGGAGGCGCGGTTGAACTGGAACCGGCGATGGCTGGTTGCCGCCGCGCCCACCGGCGGACGCGGGCCGCACGTGCGCCCGTGGCTCCCGTCGGCAAGACTCGGAGAAGAACTCTGGCTGGGGACATCCTCGGCCGGCTCTCCCTTTGGTGAACCATGCCCGCTGAGCTGCGGAGAATTCCAGGTGTTGTTGACAAGCGGCGGCGCCCATCGCGTCCCCGGCAGCGGGAGGTCATCGCTCCCTGGCAGCCGGGCCCGCCTCGTCCGCCGCGCTCGCCGCGCTCGCCGTTCGTCTGGGAGCTGCTGGCTGCCCTCCGGCCTCGGCGGAAGGTCGTCGCCCCCCGAGGACCTTTCCCCTGGACCGTCGCCGCCCTGACCGTCGGCTACATCGCCCTCGGGCTGTTCGTGGTCAACGCGTTCTGGTCGGCGACCAGGGTGCACGTGAGAGCAGACGCCATCGAGGACGACGCCGCCCTCACTTCGGGGGCACTGGCCGAGCGAACGGTCCGGTTCAGCGTCGATCCCGGCGAACGGGTGGACCGGGCCGAGCTCCTCCTCGATGGCAAGCCCGCCTCCACCAAGACCTATGACATCGAGGGGACCGAGGTCGTCTGGAAGCCGGGGAAGCTGCCGGAGGGCAAGCACGAGGTGGAGCTGTCCGTCCCCCGGCCCATGCTGGGGCGCTCGACGTTCAGCTGGGGTTTCCGCGTGGACGACACGCCGCCCCGGATGGACGTTCCCGGCCTCCTCCCTCCGTCGGACCTGTGCAAGCCGGTCACCATCCAGGGGAAGGTCGAGCGGGGAGCCACGCTCACGCTCGACGACAAGCCCCTCGCCCACAAGAACGGCGCCTTCACCCTCCGCTACGACCGGGCCCCGACCGTCCCCCTGCGCCTGGCCGCTACTGACCGCGCTGGAAACAGGTCGCAGATGGAGGTGATCTCGCCCGTGCGGTATCCCGGGGGGCAGGGCGTCCACATGACGGCCGTGTCCTGGGCTTACGAACCCCTCCGCAGGGATGTCCTCGCCCTCATTGACGCCGGTCTCGTGTCCGCCGTCGAGCTCGACCTCAAGGACGAGTCCGGGGTCGTCGGGTACGACTCCAAGGTTCCCCTTGCGTTGCAGATCGGCGCCGTCCAGCCCGAGTACTCGATCAAGCAGACGGTGTCGGACCTGAAGCGGCGGGGGGTGAGGGTCATCGGGCGGATCGTCGCCTTCCGCGACCAGCCCCTGGTCGAGTGGGCGTGGCAGAACGGGAAGCGCGACTGGGTCGTGCAGAGCGCCGACGGGGCGATGCTCGGCACCTACGGCGGATTCTCGAACCCAGCCCATCCCGAGGTGCACAGGTACAACCTGGACATCGCCCTCGAGGCAACGGCGGCGGGCGTCGACGACATCCTGTGGGACTACGTGCGCCGGCCCGAAGGCGATCCCGAGACCATGGTGTTCCCCGGTATCCAGGGCTCGGTGTCCGATGCGACCGTGCAGTTCCTGGCGACGTCGCGGGCCGCCCTCAACGAGCGCTGCGCCTTCCAGGGCGTCTCGGTGTTCGGCATCGCCGCCGATCGTCCCGATGCCGTGGGCCAGGACGTGCCCCGCATCGCCCGCAACGTCGACTACATCGCGCCCATGCTCTACCCGTCGCACTGGGTTCCGGGGGAGTACCGGGTGAAGAACCCCAACCA
>JAIVIH010000388.1 GCA_020200615.1 Actinomycetota bacterium
GGGCGGCGACGCCGCAGACAACACGGCCCGGCATGGGGCAGGGGCCCCATGCTCGGGAGGAGGCCGGGGTTGGGGCCCCGGCCGGGGCGGCGACGCCGCAGACAACACGGCCCGGCATGGGGCAGGGGCCCCATGCTCGGGAGGAGGCCGGGGTTGGGGCCCCGGCCGGGGCGGCGACGCCGCAGACCACCGGTGACACTTAACGGTGCCAGGGCCCCCTTGAGTGTCACCGGTTCGGACAACCCTTGACTCGAAGCCGGGGGAGGCGCACAATCGATTTGTCGGAAGCGATCGGTCTTCCGAGTCCCCGGATCTGGCGACCTCAGCGTCACCACCCGCCGGGCTCGGTGTCGGATCGCCGACGACGAGGACGCAGTCCATGTCATTCGGGCATTGGGTAAGCGGCCACGAGGTTCGGCCCCGAGAAGTACGGAGAGCGCAGCTCGAAGGCTACTCGGGGCCGCTCTCCGTTCCGGCTCCGTTTCCCGACCATCCACCCTTCTGTCACACCCCGTGGGTACGGTCGAGCGGCGATGGTGGCCCAGCCGACCTCTGCCCTCGACGGGCGTGCAGTGGGCCTCGAATCCGACGAAGAGCCGGCGCTCCTGGCCGGCCTCAATCCGGCCCAGCGGGAGGCCGTCACCACCTCTGCGGCGCCCCTCTGCATTCTGGCCGGAGCCGGCTCGGGTAAGACCCGCGTCCTCACCCGGCGCATCGCCTGGCAGGTGGCCACCGGTGCCATCGATCCCCGCCACGTGCTGGCCCTCACCTTCACCCGCCGGGCGGCGGGCGAACTGGGCTCCCGGCTTGGCGCCCTGGGTGTCCGCGAGCAGGTGGCGGCGGGCACCTTCCACGGCCTCGCCTACGGGCAGCTGCGCCGGCGTTGGAGCGACCTGAACGAGCGGCCGCCGGCCCTCCTGGAGCGGAAGGTCCGCCTGCTGGCGCCCCTCCTCCCCCGCCGGACGACGCCCGGGCCGAACGGGCGCCCGGCGCCGTGGGTTCAGCCGGCCGACGTGGCCACCGAGATCGAGTGGGCCAAGGCCCGCATGGTGACACCGTCTCGCTACGAGGCCGAAGCGGACGCCGCCGACCGCCGGCCCCCTCTGCCCCTGGGCGTGATCGCCGGGTTGTACGAGCGCTACGAGCACGAGAAGCGCAAGCGGGGGCTGGTCGACTTCGACGACCTCCTGCTCCTCTGCGCCCGAGCGCTGGAGACGGACACCGAGTTCGCCGCCACCCAGCGCTGGCGGTTCCGGCACCTGTTCGTCGACGAGTTCCAGGACGTCAACCCCGCCCAGTTCCGCCTCCTCGAGGCGTGGCGTGGCGACCGAAGCAGCCTGTGCGTCGTGGGCGACCCCAACCAGGCCATCTACGCCTGGAACGGGGCCGACCCCACCTTTCTCACCGGGTTCCCCCGTCGCTTTCCCACTGCTGCCGTCGTCCACCTCGACGACAACTACCGCTCCTCACCTCAGGTGCTCGCCGTTGCCAACGCTGTCATCGGTGGGCACCACCGGCTGCGGGCGCACGAGCCAGACGGGCCACTGCCCACGGTCGCCTCCTTTCCCACTGACCGGGAGGAGGCCGTGGGTGTGGCCCGGGCCGTGCGACGGGGCCACGCGTCCGGGCAGCCGTGGTCGCACACGGCCATCCTCACCCGCACCAATGCCCAGCTCGTCCTGTTCGAGGAGGCGCTGCGGGCGACCGGGGTCCCGTTTCGGGTCCGGGGCTCCACCCGATTCCTCAACCACCCCGACGTCCGGGATGCGCTCGGGCAGATGCGCCGCCTCTCGCCCGCCAGCGAGCTGTCGGCCGCCCTGCCCGATCTCCTGGCCATGGCCAGAGAGGCGACCCAGCTTGGCGCCGCTCCCACCCCGGCTTCCCCCGACACGGCCGCTTCGGAGCGGGCTCAGCATCTCGACAGCCTCGCCCGGCTCGCACGCGAGCACTTGGCCGCCGAGCCCGACGCCAACGTGGCCGGGTTCCTGGCGTGGTTGGTGACCACCCTGCGGGGCGACGACCCCGACACCGGAAGCGATGCCGTCGAGTTGGCCACCCTGCACGCTGCCAAGGGCCTGGAGTGGCCCGTCGTCTACCTGGCCGGTCTCGAGCAGGGCCTCATGCCCATCGGGCACGCCGAATCGCCCGAAGCCCGGGCCGAAGAGCGGCGGCTGCTCTACGTCGCCCTCACCCGCGCCCGTCGGGAGCTTCACTGCTCGTGGGCCGAGAAGCGCTCGTTCGGCGCTCGCACCCTGAGCCGGTGGCCGTCGCCCTACCTCGACCGCATCGAGGCGGTGGTCCAGGCCCTGGCCGAGGGCCGGCCCGCCCCGGACTGGCGGGAGCACCTGGCCCAGGGTCGAGCCAAGGTGAAGGCGGCCAAGTCGGGGCCCCCCAAGCTGGGCAGCCACGCCGACCCTCGGATGCTAGAGGCGCTGAAGTCCTGGCGGGCGGCCACCGCCCGCGCCTCAGGCGTCCCCGCCTACGTGGTCTTCCACGACACCACCCTGGCCGCGGTGGCCGAGGCCAAGCCCCGGAACCGGGCTGCGCTCCTGGCCCTGCCCGGTGTCGGCCCCGTGAAAGTCGAGCGCTACGGGGACGCCGTGCTGTCGCTTGTCACAGGGAAAGGTTGACGCCGGCGTCCTGGGGCGCGAGAACGGGGTCATGAGCACGTACCTCTGGCCCAACGACGACGGCTGGCCCTATCCGGACTCCGCCGCCGACCCGATCGATCTCGACGGCGAGATCGACGACGACGCACTCCTGCTCAAGGCAGCTCCTCCCCACCTCTTCGACGACCTCGAACCGTTGGAGCGCCAGGTGGTGACCGCCCACTACGGCCTGGATGGCTCTCCGCCCCGGTCGATGAAGGAGCTGCACACCGACCTGGGGATCACCCGGGCTGAGG
>JAIVIH010000138.1 GCA_020200615.1 Actinomycetota bacterium
GCCCTGGAGATAGAGGGGGGCGGCCATGTGGACGAAGGGCAGGGGCACGAACTCGGTGAACCCCCCGGTCTCGGCCTGCAGGTCGCGGGTGCGGACCAGATGGCGAGCCCAGTGAACCGGTTGCTCGACCGACCCGAACATGATGGTGACGTTGGAGCGCAGGCCCACGAGGTGGGCCGTGCGGTGGGCCTCCAGCCACTCGTCGGTGGTGATCTTGTCCGGGCAGATCAGGGCCCGGATCTCGTCGTCGAGGATCTCGGCGGCCGTGCCCGGCAGGCTCCGGAGCCCGGCGTCCATCAGCCGCCGGAGATAGCGCGCCAGGGGCTCCCTCAACCGCTTGGCCCCCTCCGTCACCTCCAGGGCGGTGAAGCCGTGGACGTGGATATCGGGAGCGACGTCCTTCACGGCCCGGCACACGTCCACGTAGTAGTCCCCGTCGAAGCTCGGGTGGATGCCGCCCTGCAGGCAGACCTCGGTGGCGCCGAGCTCCACTGCCTCCACCACCCGCCGCTGGATCTCGTCCACCCCCAGCAGGTAGGGGTCGCCCCGCAGGTTCAGCGACAGCGGGCCTTTGGAGAAGGCGCAGAAGCGGCACTTGAACGTGCAGATGTTGGTGTAGTTGATGTTGCGGTTGGCCACCCAGGTGACGACGTCGCCCACGATGCGTCGCCGCAACTCGTCGGCCACTGCGGCGGCGGCGGCCACCTCCGGTCCTCGGGCCGAGAAGAGGGTGACCAGCTCGGCCACCCCTGGCTCCTGGCCGCCGAGAACGCCGGTGAGAACCTCGGCCACCTTCCCACCGACGGCGGCGGGGCGACCTCCGCCGCTGGTCACCAGCAGGGGAGGCGAGATCTCCCCGCCCGAGGACCAGGCGACGTCGTCGCGGCCGAGGCCCTCGGCGTCGGCCCGGTCGAGCACCGCCGCGTGACGGCCGTGGTCGACCCACCTATCCCGCGCGAGGACGTAGTCGGGATGGACGGTGAGCCGGGGAGCGAGGACGAACCCCCTCGCCTCGGTGACCGTCCGAAGGCGGTCCAGGGCGGGCCATGGCCGCTCGGGGTTGACGTGGTCGGGGGTGACGGGGGATACCCCGCCCCAGTCGTCGATGCCGGCGTCGAGCAGGCGCCCGAAGTCCTCCGAGAGGTTGGGAGGTGCCTGCAACCGGATGCCGTCGGGGAGGACCAGGCGGGCCACGGCCACCGTCCACAGCAGCTCTTCGGACGGGCAGGGCGGCCAGGCGTGCATGGCCGTCCCCTCCTTGGGCAGGAAGTTCTGGACGATCACCTCCTGCACGTGACCGTGGCGGAGGTCGCTGGCGGCGATGGCCTCCAGGGTCTCCAGACGGTCGGCCCGGCTCTCCCCGATCCCGACGAGGAGGCCGGTGGTGAAGGGGATGGCCAGCGCCCCTGCCGCCTCCAGGGTTGCCAGACGGCGGGCCGGAACCTTGTCCGGAGCCGCCCGGTGGCAGTCCAGGTCGGGGTTGAGCGACTCGAGCATCATCCCCTGGGATGGCGCCACCCGCCGCAGCCGGGCCAGCTCATCGGCGCTGAGAGCGCCGGCGTTGGCGTGGGGGAGGAGGCCGGTTTCGGCCGTCACCCGCTCGCACATGGTCACGAGGTAGTCCACGGTCGAGGCGTAGCCGTGCTCGGACAGCCAGCGGCGGGCCACCGGGTAGCGGTCCTCGGGCGCCTCGCCCAGGGTGAACAGGGCCTCGTGGCAACCGGCGGCGGCGCCCGTCCGGGCGATGCTGAGCACGTCGTCGGGGGCCAGGTAGGGCGAGTCGACCCGGGCCGGTGCGGTGGCGAAGGTGCAGTACCCGCACCGGTCCCGGCAGAGCCGGGTCAGGGGGAGGAAGACCTTGGGGGAGTAGGTGATCCGGGTGCCGGTGAGAGAGTTCCGGCGCCGGGCCGCGGCCGCCAGCAGGTCTTCGATGTCGGCCGCCAGGAGGTCGGGAGCCGCCGCGGTCATGCGGCAACCCTAGGGCGGGGAGGCCGGGGAGGCGCGGGCGATGTCCGGTTCTATGTAGAGCACGAGCGTTCCCTTCACCGCGGCCCGCATCTTGGCTTCCACCGCGTCGATGGCGTGGGCCACCCCTCTTGCGTCCAGATTGCCGTCCAACTCCACCTTCGCCCCCACCAGCAGTTCCTCGGGCCCGAGGTGTTGCGTGCGCATGTGGATCAGGCGGCGCACGTGCTCGTCGGACTCGATGGCGACCCGGATGGCTTGGAGTTGGGCCGGCGACGCGGCCTCGCCGATCAGGAGGCTCTTCATCTCGATGACCAGGGTGATGGCGATGACTCCCAGCAGCAGGCCGATGGCGATGCTGCCCACCGCGTCCCAGCGGGGGTTGCCGGTCAGGTGGGCCAGGACGACGCCGGCCAGGGCAAAGATCAGGCCGACCAGGGCGCCGATGTCCTCCAGCAGCACCACGGGAAGCTCCGGCACCTTGGAACGGCGGATGAACTTCCACCACGACCCCGCCTCCTTCACGAACGGCCGGCTCTCGTGGATGGCGGTCCTCAGGGAGAACGATTCGAGGAGGATGGCGAAGACGAGGATGGCGAAGGCCCATCCGACCGACTCCAGCTCGTGGGGATGTCGGAGCTTCTCCTCCCCCTCGTACAGGGCGAACAGCGAGCCCAGGGTGAACAACACGAGGGCGACCACGAACGACCAGAAGTAGCGCTCGCGGCCGAAGCCGAACGGGTGCTCGGGCGTCGCCTGCTTGCGGGCCCGCGACCCACCCAGCAGCAGAAGGCCCTGGTTGGACGCGTCCGCCACCGAGTGCACGGCCTCGGCCAGCATGGACGCGGCCCCGGTGACCCCGAAGCCGACGAACTTGGCGATGGCGATCCCGCTGTTGGCTACGCACGCGGCGAGGATGGCCTTGCGACTGCCCCCTTC
>JAIVIH010000389.1 GCA_020200615.1 Actinomycetota bacterium
CCCGCCAGCATGATCATTACCCCGTCCGCCACCTCCTTAGCGGGAACGGCGCCCGACTGCACCTGGTGCTGGAACCGGCGCCACACGCCCAGGCCCTCCCGCTTCACCAACCATGCGCCGCCGAAGCTGACGGCGAGCATCAGGGCGAGGGTGGGGAGGACACCCAGCTCCTGGCCGACCTGGATGATGACGGCCAGTTCGACGATGGGCACGACGATGAGGATCAAGGTCAGGAGCGGGAACATCCCCCACGTTCTACCCCTTTCGCCTGCGCTCCGACCGGGCGCCCGCCTGACCGCCGACGATCGGTCCCCGGTACGCTCGGCAGGCCATGCCCGCCGGTGACAGAAGCCCGTTCTTGCTGTTCCGGACCCCGGACCGCGAACCAACCTCGAGTGGCCCGGCGTCGTTCTGGCGACGACATGTCTTCCCGCCCAGTCCGCTCGGCGGTGTGGTGATGGCGCCGGTCCTGGCCGTGATCGTGGCCCTGCTGGCCACGTTCGTCTACGCGTCGGTGGACGCGGGGCGACCGATCGTGGGAGGACCCACCACCGTTCCTGCGGCCCGGGCAGAGACTCCCGCGGCTCCGCAGGACGATGAGCGCCCGACGACGACCAAGGGCCCGGAGAACCTGAGCTCCGAGGACCTGACCAAGAAGGTTGCCGCCTCGGTCCGCACCGTCCGCACCCTGGACGAGGCCGGGCAGCCGGTTGAGGGCAGCGCCTTCGCGGTCGGTTCCTTCGGGGGCCAGAGCCTGTTCCTCGCCTCTCTTGCTGTAGTGCGGGCCAGCACCCGGTCGCCGGCCCCGGCCATCGCCCTGGAGGGGGGCCGGGACGCCACGCTGTGGACCTGGGACGAGGAATCCGACCTCGCCCTTCTCGTGATCCCGGGCTCGGTGGAGACCCTGCCCTTCGTCAGCAGCGGCTCATCGGTCAAGCCCGGGGAGCGCATCTACGCCAGCGCCGGCAGCAACTTGTTCGCCGGTGTGATCCTGAGCTCCTCGAGCACGGCCATCGAGCACAACATCCCGGTCGGTCTGAACCTCCAGGGTGCGCCCATCGTCAACCAGAAGGGCGAGGTGCTGGCCCTGGCCTCGCGGGCCTACAACCCGGGCGGTAACGGGACGGAGACGGTGTTCAGTGGCGTTCCCATCAGCGTGGCCTGCGAGCGGGTTCTCCAGTGCGGCACGGGCAACACCGGCCCGGGGTCGACCCCGACCTCAACCCCCTGAGCCGCACCGCCGTGAACCTTACGGAAACGGGCTGGTGATCGAGGGCCGGGGCACGGTGATCGGGATCGTGGTCGTAGGTCTCGGAGGCAGCGTGGGACGGGGCACGGTCGGGATGGGCGGGAACGTCGGGATGGGCGCCAGCACCACCTGAACCGGCGTCGTCACCTGCGTCTCCTCAGGCGCTCTCCGGGGGCCGGCGGCGATGTCCCCGGCGAGGGCCACGGGCGGCGGGAACTCAGACGGGGGCACCCCCTCCATGGCCTCCTCCATGAACGATCTCCAGGTCCGAGCGGGGATCGTGCCGCCGTAGACGATGGACGTCCCTTTGATGTTGCGCAGAGGGTTCTCCCGACTGTCGGAATGGCCCATCCACACCGCAGTCGAGAGGGCGGGGGTGTAGCCCACGAACCAGGCATCGCCGAAGTTCTCGCTGGTACCGGTCTTGCCGGCCGTGCCCTCGGGTCGACCGATGCCGGCCGCCGTGCCTGTCCCGAACTGCACGACGCCCTTGAGGACGTCGTTGACGTTGTCGGCCACCGCCTCGGCCAGCACCCGGCGAGGCTTCCGCTTGGTGTTGTCCTCCAGGACATTGCCGTTGGCGTCGGTGACCTTGACCACGGGCGTGGCCGGCTGCTGCTGACCACGGTTGGCGAAGACCGAGAAGGCGGCGGCCATGTCGTACGGGGACGTCTCGGCGGCACCGAGGGTGAGCGCCGCGCCGTACGGCTCACCGTCGGGCCGGATGCCGTCGGGACTCACCATGGTGAGGCCCAGCCGGTGCGCCATCTCCGCCGTCTCGGGGATACCCACGTCCACCACCAGCTGGGCGTAGACGGTGTTCACGGAGTAGGCGGTGGCCTGCCGCAGGGAGATGGCGCCGTACCCACCGCTCTCCACGTTGTTGACCGTGCACTCGCCGGCGCAGTTGGGGAACGTGTACGAGGAAGGGCCCGAATAGACCCGGCTGGGCCCGATGCCCTCTTCGAAGGCCTTGGCCAGGGTGATGGGCTTGAACGAGGAGCCCGGCTGCCGCCCGCTTCCGCCCCCGGCCAGGCACACGGGGCCGTCGCGAGACGCCGGGCCCTCGGGGCAGCTGCCGAGGGCCAGGTTGACCTGGGAGGAGGCAAAGTCGCGCCCCCCGACGAGAGCCTTCACGAACCCAGTGGTGGGCTCCACCGTCACCAGGGCCATCTCCAGCGGCGGGCTCGTGCCCGCGAGCGCGTCCGTCACGGTGGCCTCGGCCAGGTCCTGCATCTGGGGGTCGAGCGACGTTTCGACCCGGAGCCCACCCTTGTAGATGAGATCGTCACCGTACTTGGCGCTCAGGTAGAGGCGGACGGCGTCGACGAAGTAGGGCTCGGTGGCCGTCTGGGCCTCGACCGGGTACACCAGGGTGACGGGTCCTTCCGGTGGCGGGTCGCTACCCACGTTCACAACCTGTTGCGGCAGGGCCTCGTCGTACTGGGCCTGGCTGATCCGGCTCTGGTCGAGCATCTCCCCCAGGACCCTCACGCGGCCTGCCTCCGCCTCGACCGGGTGGCCTCGGGGCTCCAGCTCGCTGGGAGCCCGGATCACCCCCGCCAGCAAGGCGGACTCGGACAGAGTGAGCTCGTTGACCGGCTTCTTGAAGTAGGACTCGGCTGCTCCGCCTACCCCGTACGCC
>JAIVIH010000139.1 GCA_020200615.1 Actinomycetota bacterium
GTGCATCACCGAGGGAATTCCGGTTCACGATGAGCTGCGCATGGTCGCCCGGCTGAGGGCGGAGTTTCCCGGGACCAGGCTGGTGGGCCCCAACTGCCCGGGCATCATCTCGCCCGGCCGGTGCAACGTGGGGATCATCCCCGGCCAGATCGCCCTTCCCGGGGGCCCGGTGGGCGTCGTATCCCGCTCGGGGACGCTGACCTACCAGGCCCTCCAGGAGCTGACCCGCCAGGGGATCGGGCAGACGACGTGCGTGGGGATCGGAGGCGACCCGGTGCCGGGGACCCGGTTCGTGGATTGCCTGGAGGCGTTCGAGGCCGACCCCGCGACCGCGGCCGTCATCCTCATCGGGGAGATCGGCGGCGACGACGAGGAGCGGGCGGCGGCCTTCATCGGCGAGTCCATGACCAAGCCCGTCGTCGCCTACGTGGCCGGCGTGACCGCCCCCCCGGGCCGTCGCATGGGCCATGCCGGCGCCATCGTCTCCGGTGGAACGGGGGGAGCGGCGGCCAAGGTGGTGGTGCTCCAGGAGGCGGGAGCCGAGGTCGTCCCCAACCCCACGGAGCTCGGCTCGAGGATGGCGGATGTGCTGGGCCGGGCCTAGATCGTCCGCGGCCCGCGCCCTATGGGCGGAAGCCCTGCGCCGACTCGGGCTCCTTGCTCCGCAGGAACCCGCCGTAGGCGAGCCCAGCCGCGGCCACCAGGCCCAGGAAGCTGCCGAACTTGCGCTCCAGCTCGATGGAGTCGGCTCCGGCCCGCAACTCGTCACCCAGGGCCATCTGCAGCACGACCAGGGCCAAAGCCAGGGCCCCGAGGATCAGGTAAACCTGCCCCCACGTGACGGGCAGGGTGGGGAGTTCCCCCTTGCTGAACCGGGAGATGAGGACCAGGGCGGCCATGATGATGCCCACGAGCACGGCGAGGGAGCTCCAGACGTTGTCCCACGCGTCGGCGTTGATGTCGATGATCAGGTTGATCCCGAACCACGGGAAGAAGGCGACCACCGCCAAGGCCAGGCCGCTGCCGGCGATGATCTTCTCGGCCGGTGACAACTTGCTGAGGTCCATCTTCCCCCCACGTACGGCGACGGGCGCAGGTAAGTGAACCACGTCGGGCCGGGTGGGGGAAGGGCCCCACCACGGCCGGTGGCCGCTGGTACCGTGCCCGCGGACGTGCGCATCGGAGTGCTGGCATCGGGAAGCGGGACGAACCTGGAGGCCATCCTGGCCGCCGGGCTCCCCGTGGTCGTGGTCGTCGTCGACCGTCCCTGCCGGGCCACCGAAGTGGCGGAGAGCGCGGGAGTGCCGGCCGAGATCGTGCCGAGAGGGCCGGACCGCATCGAGTTCACCCACCATGTGGTCGACGCCCTTGAGCGGGCGGGTGCCGAGCTGGTGGCTATGGCCGGGTTCATGACCATCCTGGAGAAGCCCATGTTCGACGCTTTCGCAGGGAGGGTGCTGAACACCCATCCGTCCCTCCTGCCTGCGTTCCGGGGCGCCCATGCAGTGGAGGAGGCGCTGGCCGCCGGCGTCAAGGTCACCGGCTGCACCGTGCACGTGGCCACCCTGGAGGTGGACAGCGGGCCCATCCTGGCCCAGGAGGCGGTTCCGGTCCTGCCCGGTGACACGGTCGACACGCTGCACGAGCGCATCAAGGCCGTGGAGCGGCGGCTCTATCCCGACACCATCCGGCGCTTCGTTGAGGGGGAGCTGACGTGAGGGCGCTGCTGTCGGTGTGGGACAAGACCGGCCTGGTCGACCTGGCCCGGGGGCTGCACGCGCTGGGTTGGGACTTGGTCGCAAGCGGGGGGACGGCCACCAGCCTGGTCGACGCCGGCCTGCCCGTGATTCCCGTCGAGCGCATCACCCATAGCCCCGAGATGCTGGGTGGGCGAGTCAAGACTCTTCACCCGTCGATCCACGGGGCGATCCTGGCCGACCGCTCCAATCCGCAGCACCAGGCGGATCTTGAGGCTCGTGAGCTCGTCCCGATCGACCTGGTGGTCTGCAACCTGTACCCGTTCGTGGCGGAGCCGTCGATCGAGACGATCGACATCGGGGGGCCGACCATGGTGCGGGCCGCGGCCAAGAACCACGCTCACGTGGGTGTCGTGGTCGATCCCGCCGACTACCCCGTCGTCCTGCAGGAGCTGCAGGGCCCGGGCCGGCTCTCGGACGCCACCCGGCGCCGCCTGGCCCGGGCCGCCTTCGCCCACACCACCCGGCTGGTCGCCGGGCGCCCTGGAGCGGTTCGCCGGGAAGCGGAAGAACACCCGGCTGTTGGAGGCGGCCCCGCCGCCGCCCGAGCCCCGTCACCTGAGGCAGGTGGGCGACGGCTGGCTGGTGCAGGAGCCGTACTCCGTAGCCACCGAGCGGTCGGCCTGGCAGGTGGTGAGCCAGGCCCAGCCGACGCCGGAGCAGTGGGACGACATGGAGCTGGCGTGGCGGGTGTGCGCCCACGTCCGCTCCAACGCCATCGTCCTGGCGGCAGGCGGGATGGCCGTCGGCATCGGCGCCGGTCAGCAGAACCGCGTCGACCCCGGTGAGGTGGCCGTGCGCAAGGCTGCGGGACGGGCCAAGGGCGGGGCCTGCGCCAGCGACGCCTTCTTCCCCTTCCGCGACGGGCTCGACATGGTCGCCTCGGCCGGGGTGGCGGCGGTGATCGAGCCGGGCGGCAGCATGCGTGATCCCGACGTGATCGCCGCCGCCGACGAGCACGGCATCGTCCTGGTCTTCACCGGCGAACGGCAGTTCCGGCACTGAAATGGCCGCGCTGATATGACGGCCGTGATCATGCACGGCGCGCCCGTGGCCGACGCCGTCCTCGCCGACGTGGCCGAACGGGTGGCCAAGCTCAACGCCGAGGGCGCCGTCGTCGGACTGGGCACGATCCTGGTGGGTGACGACCCGGCCAGCGCCCGCTACGTCGGGATGAAGCAGGAGGCGTGCGCCCGGGTGGGGATGACGTCGCGCCACGTCCACATCCCGTCCTCCGGCACCCAGGCCGACCTGCTGGCCGCGATCCGGAGCTTCAACCAGGACCCGGGGGTTGACGCCTTCCTCGTCCAGAACCCCGTCCCGCAAGGGTTCGACTACAACCAGGCCATGCTGGCTGTCGACCCGGCAAAGGACGTGGACGGGCTGCATCCGGTGAACCTCGGCCTGCTCGCCCTCGGCGACGCCGCCGTCACCGTCGTCCACACCGGTGTCGCCGACATGGCCGCCTACACCCGACAGGCCGACATCCTCGTCGGTGCCGCGGGTGTTCCGGGGATCATCCAGCCCGACATGGTCAGGCCCGGGGCCGTGGTGGTCGGAGGGGGCCAGTCCTACGAGGGCCGGCGGGTCTTGAGCGACGTCGACGAGTCGGTGGCCGAGGTGGCCGGCTGGATCACGCCCCGGATCGGGGGCGTCGGGCCTACCACCGTGGCCATGCTCCTGCGCAACGCGGTCGATGCCGCAACTCGGCGCTCGGCGGGGTAGCCGCCACTACGCTGCCCGGATGGCCCGCATCTCCGACCTGCTCATGCAGGGCCGGACCTTCTCCTTCGAGTTCTTCCCGCCCAAGAACGACGCCGAGCAGGCCACCCTGGTCCGCACCCTGCGCGAGCTCGAGCCCCTGGAGCCCTCGTTCGTCTCCGTCACCTACCGCGGCGGACGGTCGTCGCGGTCGCGCACCCACGACCTGGTCGTCGGCATGCTCAAGACCACCACCCTCACGCCCATGGCCCACCTCACGTGTGTCGTGCACAGCCGTCTGGAGCTGGCCGAGATCCTGGTCGACTACCGCAAGGCGGGCATCGAGAACGTCCTCGCCCTCGGGGGAGACCCTCCCGCCGAGGAAGAGGCGGGGATGGGTGAGCTCAAGCACGCCATCGAACTGGTGGAGCTGGCCCGGGCCATCGGCGGGTTCTCGATCGGGGTCGCCGCCCATCCCGAGCTGCACCCCAACTCCTACGGCGATCGGGTCGTCGACCGCGATCATGTGGCGACCAAGCTGTCGGTCGCCGACTTCGCCATCACCCAGTTCTTCTTCCGGCTTAGCGACTACCTGGGCCTGGTCGAGGATCTGACCGAGCGGGGGATCGACAAGCCCGTCCTCCCCGGCATCATGCCCATCACCAACCTGTCGTCGGTCCAGCGGATGGCCCAGCTGTCGGGCTGCGCCGTGCCCTCGGAGGTCGTCGCCCAGCTGGAGGCGGCGGGGGACGATCCCGAGGCCGTCCGCCGCAGGGGCGTTGAGATGGCCACCGAGCTGTGCCAGCAGCTGCTGGACGCGGGCGCGCCGGGCCTGCACTTCTACACCCTCAACCGCTCCACCGCGACCCGCGAGATCTACGCCCAGTTGGGCCTGGCCGAATCGGAGTTGTCCACTTAGTTTAGAGAACCGGACGCGTCGCATTCCCGAGCCAACTTCGGTATGTGCGAACAGTACCTATTGAAATGATGCCGGTCGCGGTGGTGGAATCCCGAACGGACGAGGAGGTACACCGAATGGGCCGGCGTGCAATTCTCGCGGTGTTCGTGTGCGCGGGGCTGGCGAGCTTGGGCGTTCCGGCGCTCGCCCAACAGCCGGTCGGTCCCGTTGTCACGCCGAACATCCAGGTCACCCAGGATCTCACCCCGGGGCGGATCCACACCGAGCCGCAGATGCTCAGGCACCCCGAGGATCCCAACGTCCTCGCCATCGCCGAGGTCGAGTTCAACACCTCGACGTGCCACGTCTATGTCAGCCGGGACCGGGGCCGGACATGGGCCAAGTCAGCGGCGACCGTCCTCCCGCCCGGCTACAAGTCGTGCGTGAGGCCGAACTTCGGAGCCTTCTTCGCAGCCCGCTTCGGCGTCGACGGCACGCTCTACGTGGCGGGGACGGCGGCGGCCACGGCGACCAATGCGGGCCCCAACGACCCCTTCGTGGCCCGGAGTCGCGACCTCGGCCGGACGTGGGACTACACGATCATCAAGAAATCAGAGGAGAGAGACTTCCCCAAGGCGGACGGCACCAAGGCCCGCGACTTTGAACGCTTCGGGTACGTGCGCCTCGCCGTCCATCCCACCGACCCGAAGCGTGTGTACGCCGGGTTCCGCAGGCAGGGCGCCTTCCTTCCCGTGGCTGAGGCGTCCGAGCGAACCATGGTGGCCGTCTCCAGCGACGGCGGCATCACGTTCGGGCCGCTGACCGACGTCATGGAGAGCACCTTTCCCTTGACCGACGTGAAGGGATCCGATCAGCCGGGAATGGCCGTGGCCAGGGACGGGACGCTGTACGCCTTCACCAAGGAACGCCCACCGCTGGCTACGACCCCGGCGCCCACGCAGGCACAGTTGTCCACCCCCCCACCGCCGGCCAATACCTGCCGCCCGGCCTCGTCGGCGCCCAACGCTCCTGCATGGATCCCCACACCCCCGACCACCACTGCGCCCCAACCCGGCCAGCCCGGCGCGGGCTCGCGCCTCTTGATGTCGAAGTCCACCGACGACGGTCAGACGTGGAAGGCCTCCGTGGTCGACACCAGCGGCGTTGTGTGCGGGCCGTGCCTGACGACCCCAGAGGCCGCGGTCGACCCCGAGACGGGTGACGTGTACGTCGTCTTCGAGCAGAGCGACAGTGGCCCGCCGGGTCCCCGTGACGACCGCAACATCTGGTTCCTGCGATCGACCGACGGCGGCGCCACCTGGAGCGAGCGGACGCAGGTCAACGACGACATCGACCCCAACCGCAAGCCGAACTACGACCAGATGTTCCCGGGGGTCAGTATCGCTCCCAACGGGCGAATCGACGTTGCTTGGTGGGACTTCCGTACCGACGCGCTGTACAACCCGGGGGGAAACGGCAACACCACCCGTCGCGACGCCACCTGCTTCGACATCTTCTACACCGCCTACTTCGCCACGGTCATCCACGATACGACCGAGGCTGGCGACGGAAATGCGACGGTCAAGACCTCGTCGTTGCTCCTCGGCCTCGCCATTGGCCTCGTGGTGGCCGGCTTCGCCGTGCTCGTCCTGTCGAGGCGCGGGCCACCGCGTCAGGCCTCGGAATAGGTCCAGTCGGGCTGCTTGAGGGCCTGCTTCTCGTCGTAGACGACGGTGCCGCCGGCCAGGTCGACGACCTTGGGAACGAGGATGGTGCGGCGCTGGGGCACCCGGCAGCGCCCCTCCAGGTGCTCGGCGAACTCGTCGGAGAAGTCCCGCAGGATGCTGGCCACCACCAGCTGCTCCTCGGTGGCCAGGTAGCAGCGGACGGAGTCGGTGACGCTGCGGAGACGCTTGCCGATGTACTCGATGTCGAGCTCGGTCCCGTCTCCCGCCTCGAGCCGCTCGAGGGCCCGGGTGATCTCGCCGCTCCCGAACTTGCACGACCGGCACTGGCCGCACGACTCCACGTACAGGAAGCGCGAGAAGGCCCGTGCCACCTCCACCATGCAGGCGGTGTCGTCGTACAGGGCGAAGCCGGCGGCGCCCAGGCCGCTGCCGGCGGCCTGCATGTCCTCGTAGGTCAGGGGCGTGGAGAACCGGTCGGGGGTCAGGACGGGGTTGGCCACGCCCGAGAAGGCGGCCTTGAACTGCCGTCCGGGCCGGGGTCCTCCGGCCTGGTCGATGACGTCGGCCAGCGCCGTCCCCATCTCCACCTCCAGCACCGAGGGACGGCTCACGTCACCGACGACGGTGGCGCAGATCGTGCCGGGTGAGCCCTCGGTACCCATGGAGCGGAACCAGTCGGCGCCGCGGGCCAGGATGTGGGGCACGTTGGACAGGGTCTCCAGGTTGTTGACCAGGGTGGGGTTGGCCTGGGGCGTGCCTCCGCCCGACGGCGTCGTGGCCTCCCATCCCTGTTGGGGGCCGCTGGCGAACAGGCCGTGCTGGAACGGGGGGAAGAGGCGGGGCAGGGGCTCCTTGCCCTCGATGACCTCGAGCAGCGCCTTCTCCTCGCCGAACAGGTACTCCTCGGGCCCGGCCACGACGGTGAAGGAGACGTCGGCCAGGAGGCCGGCCCCGTCCATCTCCTGGATGGCCCGGGTGACCGCCTCCCGCTCGGTCCCGAAGCTGGCCTTCAGGCCGAAGTAGGCGGAGGAGGCCCCCACGCACAGGGCGGCGATGGCCAGACCTTCGACCGCCTGATAGGGGTTAGCCCGCATCAGGGCCCGGTCCTTGAACGTCCCCGGCTCGCCCTCGGCCGCGTTGCACACCACGTAGTGGGTCCCGCCGCCGGCCTTGCGGATCGAGTCCCACTTGAGGCCGGTGACGAAGCCGCCACCACCCCGTCCCCGGAGGCCGGACGCGGTGAGCTCCTTGATGGTGCGCGCCGGCCCCAGGTCAGCAGCCACGTCGACGCCCTGCCCGCCCCCCTGACGGAAGTATTCCTCGAGGGTGGTGACGGGAGTCGCGGGGAGGAGGAACGCCTGTCCGGCCATCGAGGAAAACTACGCCACCGCCCCGTCGGTAGGCTCTGCGCCCACTATGGCTGAGCGAATCACGGTGGCCGGCGGCGTGCTGCAAGTGCCGGACGAGCCGACCATCCCCTACATCCGTGGTGACGGCATCGGGGTCGACATCTGGCCCGCGGCCCAGGCCGTTCTCGACGCGGCCGTGGCCCGCCAGGGGCGCCGGATCGAGTGGCTCCCGGTGCTGGCCGGACAGCAGGCCTTCGACGAGACCGGCTCGTGGCTCCCCGAGGAGACGGTGCAGGCCTTCCGGGACCACGTGGTCGGCATCAAGGGTCCCTTGACCACGCCCGTGGGAGGGGGCATCCGCAGCCTCAACGTCGCCCTCCGCCAGGTACTCGACCTCTACGTGTGCCTGCGGCCGGTGCGGTGGTTCCAGGGTGTCCCTTCGCCGGTCAAGCATCCGGAGAAGGTCGACATGGTCATCTTCCGGGAGAACACCGAGGACGTCTACGCCGGGAAGGAGCTGGAGGAGGGCACCGACGAGGTCAAGCGCCTCATCGAATTCCTCCACGACGAGTTCAACTGGGAGATCCGGGCCGACTCCGGGATCGGGATCAAGCCGGTGTCCATCACCGGCTCCAAGCGACTGGTCCGGGCGGGCCGACGTGGCCGTGGGCTGGGACGACTGCGGCGGCCAGCCCGGCGATCGCATCCTGGTCAAGGACACCATCGCCGACATCTTCCTCCAGCAGGTGCTGACCCGCCCCGAGGAGTTCGACGTGATCGCGACCACCAACCTCAACGGCGATTACGCCTCGGACGCCCTGGCGGCCCAGGTGGGGGGGATCGGCATCGCTCCCGGCGGAAACATCAACTACGTCACCGGCCACGGGGTGTTCGAGGCGACCCACGGCACGGCGCCGAAGTACGCGGGCCAGGACAAGGTGAACCCCGGCTCCCTGCTGCTGTCGGGTGTGCTCATGCTCGAGCACCTGGGCTGGCAGGAGGCGGCCGACAGCATCGTGGGCGCCCTCGAGGCCACCATCGCCGACCGGATCGTGACCTACGACTTCGCCCGCCTCACCGAGGGCGCCACTGAGGTGAAGACGTCGGAGTTCGCGGCCGCCATCATCGACCGGCTGGCGTGAGAGGGTGAAGATCACCGTCGTCGGGGCCGGCTTCTACGGGTCCACCCTCGCCCAGCGCATCGCCGAAGCCGACTACGCCACCCAGGTCGTGCTCACCGACGTGGTGGAGGGCAAGCCCCAAGGCCTGGCCCTGGACCTGATGCAGAGCCGGGCCATCGCCGGCTTCCACACCGAGGTCGTCGGCTCCAACGACTACGGCCCGGCCGCCGGCTCGACCGTGGCCGTCATCACCGCAGGGGTGCCCCGCAAGCCGGGAATGAGCCGCATGGACCTCCTGGAGACCAACGCCCGCATCGTGATCGACGTCACCCGGCGCCTGCTCGAAGTGGCCCCCGACGCCGTCCTCATCGTCGTCACCAACCCCCTCGACGAGATGACGGCGCTGGCCGCCGAAGTCTCCGGGCTCCACCGGTCCCGGGTCATGGGGCAGGCGGGTGTGCTCGACACGGCCCGCTTCCGCCACTTCCTGGCCGAGCGGGCGGGCGTCGACCCCGAGGAGGTCAAGGCCCTCACCCTCGGCTCGCACGGCGAGACCATGGTGCCTGTGCCTTCCCTGGCGTGGGTCGGCGGGAAGCGGCTGGACGACGTGCTCGACGCGGCCGCGGTGGCCGAGGTCGTGGTCCGCACCCGGGACGCGGGGGCCGAGATCGTGGGCCTCCTGAAGACGGGCTCGGCCTACTTCGCGCCGGCAGCGGCAGCGGAGGCCATGGTCCGGGCCGTGGTCACGGAAAGTGCCGACGTCCTCCCCGTCAGCGCCTGGCTGGGCGGTGAGTACGGCATCAGAGGCGTCTACCTGGGCGTTCCTGCCCGGCTCGGCCCCGAAGGCGTGGAGGAGATCGTCGAGCTTCCGCTGGCCGAGGCCGAGCTGGCCGCCCTGCGGGCCGCGGCCGAGGCCGTGCGGGTCAAGCAAGCGGAGGCCGTGGGCCTGGCCCGGCCTTAGCTCCGCTTGACCGATCTGACTCGGGCGATTGAGGCGAGCAAGCTCTGCTTGCGAGTCGAAGGTCGTTAGGAGTCGCGGCTGCGGGCCCGCAGCATGGTCAGCAGGGGGGCGGCGACGAAGCTCACCGCCGTCACCGGGGCCATGAGCAGGGCCAGCGTCCGCAGCCCCTCCGACTCGGTCATGGCGCTGAAGGCGAAGGTGGCGACGGCGGTCAGCAGGAGAAGGACGGGGATCAACATCAGCAGGTCGGACGGTCGCGGCGGGGCGAGGACTTCGGGCTCGTCCCGCAGGTGGTCGAGGTCGTCGTCGTCCGGGTCCTCCGGGTCGCCGCTCGGCCCGAACCGGGTGGCGCCCGCGCCCGAGAAGTGAGGCCGCGGGGTAGTGCCGATGGCCCGGTCGTAGGCCCGCCGCCGCTCGGGATCGCTGAGGACCTCCCAGGCCAGGTTGACGT
>JAIVIH010000140.1 GCA_020200615.1 Actinomycetota bacterium
CCGCCTGGTCGCGGTATCCGAGAGCTCCACAGGCCTCCAGGTCGGCTTCGGCTCGCTCCAGCTCGACGATGGCCGCTTCCCGTGCGCCCGCGTTCGCCAGGGCCCGCCCCAGCAGGAGGCGCGACCGGCCCGCCTCGACCGGAGCTCGTGATCCGGCGGCCATCTCGGTGGCGACCCGAGCCAGCTCGGCTGCCCGTTCGTCGCAACCCGACGCCAGGAGGACCGCCACCCGGGCCCGGAGGGCACTGGCCGTCTCCAGGGGAAGCGCCTCCTGCGTCTGGACGAGCCGCTCGGCCGCCGCGGCCCACCGGTCGGCCTCCTCCGGCCGACCCAGGGCCAGCTCGATGGACGTCAGGATCTCGTAGGCCGTGGGCAGGTTGCCGCGCTGGAGATGGCACAAGTCCTGGCCGCCGCAGGCGGCCAGCAGCTCGGCGCGGGCTCGCTCGGGCTCGCCCGACTCCAGGAGCGCCCGGGCCAGGGCGAGGCCGGCCATGGCGCCGTTGATCCCCGGGTCGAAGCCCCGAGCCAGGTCGACCGCCTCTTCGGCGGCCCGGATGGCGGTGGTCAGGTCGCCGGCCTGAATGGCCGCCCAGCTCTGCTCGAAGAGCACGGTCGTGAGGGCTTGGGCGTGGTCCGCCAACCGGCCGGCCTCCACCGCCGTGGCGGCCAGGTCCCGGGCCTCGTCGAGGCGGCCCAGCGACGTGAGGGCCAGGGCTTCGCAGTGCATCAGGGCCACGATCCACTGGCCCCGCCCGGCGGCCCGGGAGACGGAGATGCCGCGCTCGAGGTGGCGGATGGCGTCCTCGAAGCGCTCCATGCCCATCTCGGCGATGGCCAGCCACATGGCGGCGTCGATGCGGTCGGCGAGCTGGGCATCCTCGAGCGCGTCGAACAGGGGCACGGCCTCGGTGAGCCGGAGGTCGGCCTCGGTGGTGCGGCCCATCGAGTACTCGGCCATGGCCAGGAGACAGGCGGCGGTGGCGGCGACCGTCGGCTGCCCGAGGGACTGGTTGGACCGGAGGATCTCGTCGGCCAGGGCCTGGACCTGGAGATAGTCGCCCGTGAACGTGGCCGCGCTGCACAGCTCGAGCTTGAGGACCCCGGCCTCGGCTGACGTTTCGTCGCCCAACGCCTTGAGCGCCTGGGTCAGGCGTGCCCGTCCCTCGTCGAGCCGGCCCAGGACCACCTCCACCCCGGCGCACATGGCGACCAGGCCCACCCACAGGCCCGGTCCCGGTGTGAGCTGCTCCAGCACCTCGAGGAGGGCGGCATGGCCCTCCTCGAGCTCCCCGGCGGCGGCCAGGGCGATGGCCGCCGCCACCTGCAACTCCAGTCGCTCCTGGGCCCGGTCCGCGCCCGGCGGCAGGAGGCGGAGGGCGCTCCGGTACCAGTGGGCGGCGCTGGCCGGGATGCAGGGCATGATCGACGAGGCGGCGTCGACCAGTAGGGCGATGGCTTCTTCGTCACCGGGGTAGGCCGAGCGCTCTACGTGGTGAGCCACCGTGGCGCCGGTGAAGCCCCTCGCCTTGAGGGCGGCGGCCATGCGGCCATGGGCCGTCATCCGCCACCCCGGCCCGCACCAGTTGTAGACGGCCCGGCGCAGGATCGGGTGCCGGAACCGGTAGCGCCGGGGGACGTCGGTGGCCCGCACCAGGTCGCGATCGACCAGCTCGTCCAGCCTGGCCAGCGCCTCGGGCTCGGGCAGGTTGGCGGCGACGGCGGCCAAGTCGAACTCGAAGGGGTCGCCCGCCACCGCCGCTCCTTCGACAAGGGCGCGGGCGCCGGGCGAGAGGTCGTTCAGCTCCGAGTTCAGGGCGGCGCGCACGAGCGGCGGCAGGTCACCCTCGGGCCCGTTCTTGACCACCGGCCCCTCGGCCGGCGCCGGCCGTCCCACCCGGGCCAGCTGTTCCAGGTAGAACGGGTTTCCGCCGCTCTCGCGGTATATGGCTTCCCGCGACGCCCCGACCAGGGCCGGGCCGAGGAGCTCCTCGGCTTCCGGCCGGGTCAGGGGAGGCAGCTCGACGAGCTGCGCCCGGCGATCGCGGGTGGCGGTGGCCAGGGCCGTCACCAGGGGGGGCGGGGCCTGGGCCGGCCGGAAGGCCATGGCCAGCACGACGCCGGCCGACGGGGGGTGGTTCAGGAGGTGGCTGAGTGCCTCCACCGAGGCCGGGTCGGCCCAGTGGACGTCGTCGAGAACCAGGACCAGGGGCCGCTCCGTACCGAGATGCTCCAGCAGGGCTCGGACGGCCCGGTGCGTGCGGTAGCGCTCGGCCAGCAGGCCTGGCTCTGAAAGCGTCCCCAGGCTCTGGAGGGCAGGGAACACCCCGGACAACTCGGGGAGCCACTGGGCGGGGAGACGGGTCGGATCCAACGAAGCCAGGTGGTCGTCCACGGCGTCGGCGAAGACCCCGAAGGGCAGGTCTCGCTCGAACTCGGCGGCCCGGCCGCGCAGGCAGACGAGTCCACGCTTCTCGGCCTGGCCGCACAACTCCACCAGGAGCCTGCTCTTACCGATCCCGGCCTCACCGCTCACGGCGAGGATGGACGGCGCACCGTCTCGTTCCAGCGCGTCGAGGGTCGTCCCTAGGAGCTCCATCTCGCGACGGCGCCCTACGAGAACGTTCCCCCGTGCTGTTTCGTGGCTCGCGATAGTGCGAATCCTAAGCGGGAAGGTGGCAATTCCGGTAGGCGGCATTCACAACCGCGTCAGGTTCGAGCAAGGGCCTTACATCTTTGTGTGCGAGCGGGGTCGGGACACTTACCACGGCGAGGAGCTGGACTGGGCCACGGGTCGCCGGCGCCGGGTAGTGGGTCAGTTTGATTCGAGCCGGGGAAACTGGCGCTCGACCTCGGCGTCGATGGTCCGGAGGGCGTTCACAAGGTCTGCCCC
>JAIVIH010000390.1 GCA_020200615.1 Actinomycetota bacterium
GTCCCCCCGCTTGGCTCTAGGGCTGTGGCTCCGCCTACAGTCGCAGCCGTGACCCAGGTACCCGAGTACCTGCTCGAACGCTCCCGGGCCCGCCGGGCCGCCCTCGGCCTGGGGGGAGACGCGCCTGCTCCGTCAGACGCACCGAGCTCGGGCGAAACCGACGCCCCTGCCGCGGTCTCGTCGGCTGCGCCTGCCGAGGCCGAGGCTCCCGCCCCGGCGGCCCGGGCTCCGGCCGTCCCCGAGGCGCCGGCTGCCCCCCTTCCCGACTACGTGCGCGACCCCGGCCCCAAGAGCGGCATCCCGTACTGGATGATGCCCATCCTCCTGATCCTGCCGCTGTGGGGGATCATGTACCTGGGGGCGTTCGGCGAGACGTCGCAGGTGGAGCTCACCGGGATCGAGCTGGGCGCCCAGGTGTTCCAGCGGTCGTGCTCGTCCTGTCATGGCGCGACCGGCGGAGGCGGAGCCGGCCCCAAGCTCTCGGGCGGCGAGACCAAGCTCACCTTCCCCAACGAGGCGGACCACATCGCCTGGGTCGAGACGGGCTCCTCCACCAAGCGGGGCCAGCCCTACGGCGACCCGGCCCGCGGGAAGATCGCCTCCACGGGAAGCATGCCCGGCTTCGCCGGCCAGCTCAGCCCCGAGGAGATCGCCGCCGTCGTCCTCTTCGAGCGAGACGGGCTCTGAGAGAGCACGAGGTCCTGGTGGTGGGCGGCGGCCCCGCTGGGGCGTCGTGCGGCCACTGGCTGGCGGAGGCCGGCCACGACGTCCTGGTCCTGGAGAAGAAGAGGTACCCGAGGGTCAAGACGTGCGGCGACGGCCTGACGCCCCGGGCCGTCCGCCAGTTGGAGGACATGGGACTGGCCGGCGCCCTTACCGGTCACCACCGCTTCGACGGGTTGCGCTCGGTGGCCTTCGGCAAGACCCTGGAGCTGCAGTGGCCGGAGATGCCGGGATTCCCCCGCCACGGCTACGTCATCACCCGTCACGACCTCGACCAGCTGGTGGCCGAGCGAGCCGAGAAGTCGGGTGCCGTCGTGTGGCAGGGCAGCGAGGCCATCGCCCCCTTGGTGGAGGACGGTGAGGTACGGGGCGCGATCGTGCGCCGCAAGGGGGCGGACGGTGAAGCCGCTGACGCCGTCGAGGTACGGGCCCGCCACGTGGTCGTGGCCGACGGGGCCAACTCCCGGTTCGGGCGGGCCCTGGGCACCACCCGGAACCGGGCCTACCCCCTGGGCATGGCCATCAGGGGCTACTACCAGTCTCCCCGCCACGACGAGCCGTGGATCGAGTCCCACCTGGACATCCGCGACCGGTCGGGCAACGTCCTGCCCGGCTACGGCTGGATCTTCCCCCTCGGCGACGGCCGGGTGAACGTGGGCGTGGGCCTGCTGTCCACCTTCCGGGACTGGAAGGACATCAACACCAGCCACCTGATGGAGGCCTTCTCCCACCACGCCCCCGCCTCCTGGGACATTCGCCCGGAGACGTCGTGCGGCCCTCCCGTCGGCGGCAAGCTCCCCATGGGCCTCTCGGTCGGCCCCCGGACCGGCCCCGGGTGGCTGGTGGCCGGGGACGCCGGAGGGGCCATCAACCCCTTCAACGGCGAGGGCATCGCCTACGCCTACGAGACCGGGCGCTACGCGGCCGAGGCCGTCCACCAGGCCCTGGCTACCGGAGACGCCCCCGGGGCGCTGGCCGCCTACGAGGAGCGGCTGCAGCGGGAGTACGCCCTGTACTTCAAGGTGGCCCGCGCCTTCGTGAAGATCATCGGCCGGCCGCTGCTGATGCGGGCCCTGGTCGACACGGGCATGCGCTCGCGCACGCTCATGGAGTGGGTGCTGCGGATCATGGCCAACCTCCTGCGCCCGGACGAGCTGGGCCCGGCGGAGGCTGCGTACAAGGCCCTGGCCGCGCTGGCCCGCCTCGCCCCCGCCCGCTGAGGCCTTGCACGCGCTGCCTGTCGCCCGGTTCGAGGAGTTGGTGGGCGAGGCTCTAGACAGCCTCCCCGAGGAGCTGGGCCGGTTGATGGACAACGTCTGGGTGACCGTCGAGGACGACTCGCCCGAGGGCTTGCTGGGCCTGTACGACGGCGTCCCCCTAACCGAGCGCGAGACGTACGGGGGCATGGTGCTCCCCGACCGCATCACCATCTACCGGCTGCCCATCTGCGAGATGAGCCGGGACGACGAGGAGGTCGTCGAGAACGTGCGGGAAACCGTCATCCACGAAGTAGCGCACCACTTCGGGATCGACGACGACCGCCTGGAGGAGCTGGGCTGGGACTAAGGGGCCGAGCCGCAGACCCGCCGTAGGCTGACGTCGGGATGGAGATGCCGAAGCCGACCGAGGAGGACAAGGTCTTCTTCCGATCCCTGGTCCCCGACGACCCGCGGGTGGAGATCAAGCCCATGTTCGGGAACCTCGCGGCGTTCGTGAACGGGAACATGTTCATGGGGCTGTTCGGGTCGGACGTGGGCGTCAAGCTCGACGAGGCCGACCGGTACCAGCTGATGACGGAGCCCGGGGCCGGTCCCTTCGGGCCTGCGGAGCGCCCGATGGGTCGCTACGTGAGTCTGCCGCCTACATGGCGATCGAGCCGCGACCAGGCCGAGCCCTGGGTCAGCCGGGCCCTCGACTACGTCGCTGAGCTGCCGCCCAAGAAGAAGAAGCCCCCGAAGCCCTGATGCCCGCCCCCGCGTTCGACATGGAAATTCCGCCGTCCAGGGTCGAACCCACGCCCCGCTGGATTCGCGGCAAGGCCGGCGATGAGTGGATCGCCGACCGGAATGCCCTGCTCCTTTCGTGGATCGGGCCGGGGACGATGCCTACGTGCTGCCTACCGGCCGAATCGGTGCACGCCGGCCTGCTGAGGTCCACGCCCGTGATCCTCGCCACCGAGTGGACGCCATTCCTAGCGAACGCGACGTGAGGGTCGAGCTGGATGGCGAGGTACTAGCTGAGTCGCGGCAGCCGGTGGCGCTGTTCGAGACAACGCTTCCAACGCGCTGGTACTTGCCACCGGAGGATGTACGACGGGAGATTCTCGAGCCGTCCGAGACGGTAACCCAGTGCCCCTTCAAAGGGGTGGCGCAGTACTTCTCGGTGCGGATCGGCGGCAAGCTGTACCGCGACCTCGCCTGGAGCTATCCCGACCCCATTCCGGAAAACCCGCGAATCGCAAGCCTGATCGCGTTCTTCAACGAGCGAGTGGACCTCGTCGTTGACGGCGAGCGCCTACGGCGCCCGTTCACCCCGTGGTCGCGCGACGTCCGGGCCTAGGTCTCATCACCTAACCCACCCCGCGCCGGCGGCGGCGACGGCGGACCAGGAGGGCGATGACGAGGATCTCGGCGGCGAGGACGGCCAGGGTGAGCCAGAGGGCGGGCAGCACGGCCTCGTTCAGGGCGTCACCCCCCTGGACGATCCCCTGCCGGGCGAGGCGACCCTCGTTCCTCCCCTTGAAGAAGAAGACGGCGCCGAAGTACTGGAGGATGGCCAGCGTCATCCCGCCCGACACGACCAGGGCGACGGCGACCGCCTTGGCCGCCCGGTCCAGCCAGCTCTCCTCCAGCTCGGGGTGGGTCGCCCAGAGGCGCACTAGCGGGTCGAGACGCCGGCGGCCACGGCCCGGGCCGCGGCCGCGGCCAGGTCGGCCGTGCGCTCCAGCTCCTCCTTGGTG
>JAIVIH010000141.1 GCA_020200615.1 Actinomycetota bacterium
GTCCAGAGGGCCAAGCCCTTCCAGAAGCCGAAGAAGGAGTAACCGCTGTGGATGTTCGCTTGGGTCGGCTGGTAGAGCAGACCGAACAGCGCTCCGGCAATGGATGTGAGAGCGATGAGCATCGAGCCGACGACCACGCCACCGGTCCCCTTGGGGGGATTTGGTTCCACCGAACGGGCCGAACTGGTGACCGACCATGGGATCAGCCCGAACACGAAGAGGAACAGGAGCGCGTTCTCCAGGACGTCCCGATCCATGGGGACCAGTATCGGAGAGGAGGCGGACCGGCTGAAGCCGCAGGAGATCGAGCTTGCCGGGAGCGCACGTTTACGAGATGGTCACAAACCCGAGACGCCCGGGTCACACGAATCGGGCATCCTGGAGAAGTCCGACCCGTACGGGATTCGAGGTGGAGCGGAAGTGATGCAGAGATACCTGCTGAACCAGACCTTCCACTACGACTACGAGACCCCTATCCGCCAGCTCGAGCAGCGCCTGATGGTGGTTCCTCCGGCGGCCCACGGCGATCAACGCCGGCTGGAGCACCGGGTGAAGGTCGACGGAGCGGTCGTGCGCACGGCGAGCAGGCGGGACGGGTTCGGGAACCACGTCGTACACGTGAGAGCCCTGCACGTCGAGCAGGCCATCGAGTTCGACACTTGGGTTGAAGTGGAGCGGGATTCCGATCTGGCGGCGCCGGCACTGCCGGTCACCGCGCTGCGGGATCGTCGGTACACACAGCCTTCCTGGCTGACCCGGCCCAGCCAAGCCGTCATCGATGCGGCCCGTCAGCTCCGCGCCCGGTCGTCCCGGCCCGTGGAGCTGGCCGAGAGCATCACCAGCTGGGTCAACGGCGCGTTCAGCTATTCGCACGATGCCACCACCGTGCGGACCACAGCGGCCGAAGCCCTCGACCTGGGCGCCGGCGTCTGCCAGGACTACGCCCACGTGATGTTGTCGATTTCCCGGGCCTGCGGTCTCGCCGCCCGGTACGTGTCCGGCCATCTCGTGGGGGAGGGCGGTACGCACGCGTGGGTCGAGGTCCTCGTGGAGGACCCCGACCGTCCTGGCCTGGCCATGGCCGTAGCCTTCGACCCGACCCATGACCGCAAGGTCCACAACGGGTACGTCACAGTGGCCGTGGGGCGGGACTACTCGGACATGGCGCCGACCTCGGGCACGTTCCGATCGCCCGGCATGGGCAGGCTGTCGTGCCGGAAGCGCCTCGAGCTGACGGACGACCGGAGTGAGGCCGCCCTCGCCGCCTGCTGACCGATGGTCGCTCAGCGAGTCAGGGTCAAACTGTGTGGAATCCGCAGTGCGGCGGATCTCTCCATAGCCGTCAACGCTGGCATAGATGCGGTGGGTTTTATCTCGGGGGTCACGCACCTCAGCGAGGACTCTCTCGACCCGAAGGCTGCTGCCGCCTTAGTTGCACTCGCACCGCCCTTCTTGTCGACGGTTCTCGTCACCCATTTGGAGAGGGCAGACGAGATCCTGGACCTCGCCGACCTGGTCGGTGTGGACACGATCCAGGTACACGGCCGGGTCACGGAGTCCACGGTCGCTGACGTGTACCGGGGCGCCCGGGGCCGCCGGGTCACAAAGGCGATCCACGTGACCGGTCCCGAAGCGATCGAAGAAGCCCGTCGCTTCAGACGAATCTGCGACGCACTTCACCTCGACTCGAGGACCGCCGACCGCCTCGGTGGGACAGGGGAGACGCACGACTGGTCGGTCAGCGCCCAGATCCGGGAAGAGATGGAGTCGCTGGGGGTACCGGTGATCCTGTCGGGCGGCCTCCGCCCCGAGAACGTGTTCCAGGCTGTGCAGGCGGTGCGACCCTTCGCCGTCGACGTCAACAGCGGCGTCGAGACCACCGGGGGAGACAAGGACCCTCAGCGAGTCGCCTCCTTCGTGTCCCGCGCCGGCGGTCGCAGCTAGGACCGGGGCGAAATCCTCTTGACATATGCCTGTATGGGCATATGATGTCGGCATGGCTCGCACACCGACGACGACCGATGCGTTCAACGCCGTCGCCGAGGCGAGTCGACGTCGTCTCCTCGATGCTTTGGGCACCGGCGAGGCGACGGTGGGCGAGCTCGTCGACCGGCTCGGCCTCAGCCAGCCGCAGGTGTCAAAGCATCTCGGCGTGTTGCGGGCCGTCGGTCTCGTGCTCGTTCGCGTGGACGGTCGGCACCGCTGGTACCGGGTCAACGGTCCGGCCCTGCAGCCCATCCACGAGTGGGTGCGCACATTCGAGCGCACTTGGAACACCCGTCTCGACCGGCTCGACGATCTTCTCGCCGAGCTCCAATCCCAGGAGGAAACACCATGAGCAGCAACGACACCATCAACAACCGCCACGGCTCCGCCGTCATCACCCTGCCCTCGGACACCGAGATCGTCATCACCCGCGTCCTCGACGCCCCCGCCGAACTGGTCTTCAAGGCGTTGACCACGCCTGAGCTGGTCAAGCGCTGGTGGGGCTTCGAGACGTCGGAGTGGCTCGTCTGCGAGGTCGATCTGCGCGTCGGCGGCCAGTGGCGCTTCGTGATCCGCGATCGCGACATGGAGGTCGGCTTCCACGGCGAGTACCGAGAGATTGACGCCCCGCACCGTCTGGTGTCGACCGAGGTCTACGAGGGATTCCCTGACGGCGCATCGCTCAACACGACCACGCTCGACGAGGTCGACGGCGTCACGACGATGACGACGCTGGTCGAGCACACGATCCAAGAGCACCGCGACGGCCAGCTCGCTTCGGGAATGGAGGGCGGAATGCAGGTCTCCTACGACCGGCTCGAGGACCTCGTCCGCCAGGCTGCCTAGCGCGTCCCGCCGGAGCTGCGCCCGAGAG
>JAIVIH010000142.1 GCA_020200615.1 Actinomycetota bacterium
GTAGACGCCCGGGCGCCGCGCCACCACCAGCCATCGGACCGTCCGGGCCAGGTCGCCGGCGAAGGTCGGGCAGCCGAACTGGTCGTCGACCACCCGCATCGGCTCGCCCGCCTCGAGCCGTGCCAGCACCGTCTTCACGAAGTTTCGGCCGTGGCGACCCCACACCCACGACGTGCGGACCACGGTGTCTCTCCCGCTCAACTCCGACTCGCCTCCCAGCTTCGACCGGCCGTAGACGGACAGAGGGTTGGGCGTGTCCCACTCGTTGTAGGGCCGCGGGGCGGCGCCGTCGAACACGTAGTCGGTGGAGAGGTAGCAGACCCGAGCGCCGGCCAGGCGAGCGGCCTCGACCATGTTGCGGGTGCCCAGGGCGTTCACGAGGTAGGCCCGATCGGGGTCGGCCTCGCACCCGTCCACGTCGGTCCAGGCGGCGGCGTGGATGACGGCGTCCGGTGTGGCGCCGCTCACCACCTGCAACACCCGGTCGCGGTCACCCACGTCCAGGTCGGCGTGGTCGCAGGCGACGACCTCGTCGGTGGAAAAGGCGTCGACCAGCTCGCGACCGACCTGGCCGCCGGCGCCCGTGACGAGGACCCGCATCAGGAGGCCGCCGACCGCATCGGCCCAGTGGCTGCCGCCGCCTCGGCCCACGCCGCCTCCTCCACCGGCGCCCGGTCGCGCAGGGGCTCCCACCACGCCCGGTTGTCCACGTACCACGCCACGGTGGCGGCCAGGCCCTCCTCGAACCCGATCTGAGGAGCCCAGCCGAGCTCCCGGTTCAGCTTGGACCAGTCCAGGAGGTAGCGACGGTCGTGTCCGGGGCGGTCGGGAACGATCGTCTTCAGCTCCGCCGGCTTCCCCAGGGCGGTCAGGACGAGGTCGGCGATCTGCTCGATGCTGCGTTCCACGCCGCTGCCCACGTGGTACGTCTCGCCCACCCGACCGGACTGGATGACCAGCTCGATGGCCCGGCAGTGGTCCAGGACGTGCAGCCATTCCCTCCGGTGGTCCACCGAGGCGTACAGCGGCAGGGGCCGGTCGTCCATGGCCAGCGAGATGAACAGGGGGATGACCTTCTCCGGGAACTGGTAGGGCCCGTAGTTGTTGGAACAGTTGGTGATGGTCACGGGGAGGCCGTAGGTTTCGGCGTAGGCCCGGACGGCGTGGTCCGATCCCGCCTTGGACGCGTTGTACGGCGTTCGGGGCCGGTACGGGGACTCCTCGGTGAAGGCCTCCTCGGAGTCGAGGGCCAGGTCGCCGTACACCTCGCACGTCGAGATGTGGTGGAAGCGGGCGACGCCCGCCTGGCGCGCCGCCTCCAGCATGGCCTGCGTGCCCAGGACGTTGGTGCGGAAGAACCGCCCCGGGTCGACCACGGCCAGGCTGTTGTGGGACTCGGCGGCGAAGTGCACGACCACGTCCACGTCGTGGTCCCGCAGGGCGGCCATGGCCTGACCCACGTCGCAGACGTCGCCCACCACCAGCGCCAGCCGGTCCTCGAGACCGGCCAGGTTTGCCCGGTTCCCGGCGTAGGTCAGGAGGTCGTAGGCGACGACGTGGTCGTCGGGATGGCCCTCCACCCAGTGGCGGACGAAGTTGGAGCCGATGAAGCCGGCGCCGCCGGTGACCAGGAGGTTCACAGATGACGTGTCTACACCAGGTCGACGCGCGAGTGGTCCCCGAGCATGAGGCGGTGGGCGTGGGGCTTGCGGCGTGACCGGGTGACCTGTACCTGCTTCCCGATCAGCGAGTCCTCGATCCGGGCCATGTCGACGATGCGGCTCTCCTCCAGCACGATCGAGTGCTCGATTTCGGACCGGAGGACCTCGCAGCCGTAGTAGATCGACGTGAAGGGGCCCACGAAGCTGTCGACCACCCGCGTCCGCTCGCCGATGATGGCCGGCCCCCGGATCATGGAGCGCAAGATCTCGGCCCCCGCCTGCACCACCACCCGGCCGATCAGCTGGGTCTCTTCGTCGACGTTCCCGTGGACGGAGCTGGCGATCGACTCCAGCACCAGCCGGTTCCCCTCCAGGAGGGCTTCGAGCTGGCCGGTGTCCTTCCAGAAGCCGCCCACCACCTGGCTCCGCACGGGCTGGTCGCTGTCGATCAGCCACTGGATGGCGTCGGTGATCTCCAGCTCGTTCCGTCCCGAGGGGCGGATGGCCCGGACCGCCTCGTGGATCCGCCGGTCGAAGAGGTAGACGCCGACCAGGGCCAGGTCCGACGGAGGCGACACCGGCTTCTCCACCAGGCGCACGACCCGGCCGTGGCCGTCCAGCTCGGCCACGCCGAAGTGCTGAGGATCGGGCACCTTGGCCAGGAGGATGCGGGCCGCGGCGTCCTCTGTCCGGAACTGGGCCACGAACTCGGCCACCCCCTCGCCCAGGAGGTTGTCGCCCAGGTACATCACGAAGTCGTCGTCACCCAGGTAGTCCCGGGCCATCAGCACGCAGTGGGCCAGGCCCAGCGGGGCCTCCTGGCGGAGGTAGGTCACCGACAGGCCCCACCGGGTCCCGTCGCCCACCGCGGCCTTCACCTCTTCGGCGGTGTCGCCCACGATCATCCCTACGTCGACGATGCCGGCCTCGGCGATGGCCTCCAGGGCGTAGAACAGGATGGGCTTGTTGGCCACCGGCACCAGCTGCTTGGCGCTGGTGTGGGTGATCGGACGGAGGCGGCTTCCCGCCCCGCCGGCGGGGATGAGGGCCTTCACCGCGTCATCGCTTCACTGCCCGAGCTCCGCCCTCAGCACGCCGGCTCCTCGCTGCCCCGGGGGTCGGGCTTGTCCGAGGGCTGGACCTGGGTGGTGTCGGGGCTGGGCTCGACGGGGCCGGGGCCGGGGCGCAGGCCGGTGTACGTGCCCGTGACCCCGAAGCCGGCCTGGCGCAGGGCGAGGGCGGCCTTGGCCGCCGAGCCGTCCCCTCCGTTGCCGTTGAGCACCCGGACCTGCACGTCGCTGGCCCGCACCGGGGCCTCGGGGTCGGCGGTGCCGTTGAGGATGTCGATGACCTCTTGGGCCGCCGCCTGGTCCAGCAGCTGCACGTCGGCGTCGCCCACGAAGTCCCTGAACGTGGGCAGGGTCCGCATGTCGACGGCGTTGGGGTCGAGGGAGCGGAAGCGCTTGGCCACGGTGACGATGTCGCGGGTGGACATGGCCCCGTCCAGCACCACGTTGTCCACCCCGATGTTGACCAGGCGGTTCAGGGTCAGGGGGTTGGTCAGGCCCTGGGACACGGCCTTCTTCATCATCCTGCGGATGAAGTCCTGCTGGCGCTGGATCCGCCCCAGGTCCGAGGTCTCGTCCGCCACCCAGTCCCCGCCCTCGTAGGACTCGTAGAAGCGGCTGCGCACGAAGGCCAGGGCCTGGTAGCCGTCGAGCTCCACGCAGCCGGCGTCGGGCAGGTCGAGGCCGGTGTTGGCGTCGCGGGCGGGGGCGTCGAGGTAGATCTTCACCCCGCCCACGGTGTTGACGATGCGCTCGAAGCCGGCGAAGTCGACCTCGACGTAGTGGTTGATCTCGATGCCCAGGTTGTCCTGCACGGTCTGGACCAGGGTGGAGGCGCCGCCCACGGAGAAGGCGGTGTTGATCTTGTCGCTGTAGTCGGTGCCGGCGATGGGCACGTAGAGGTCCCGGGGGATGGAGACGATGGCCGCCTTCTGGGCCCTGGGGTCGATGTGCAGGACCATGATCGTGTCGCTGCGCTGGCCCTCGGCCCCGGCCTGGCCCTTGCCCGTGGCATCGGCGATGTCGCCCTCGGTCCGCTCCCGGCTGTCCGATCCCACCAGCAGCACGTTCATGACCTGGCCCGAGGCGTCCTCGCTGAGCCCGGGGATGTCGACCCGGCTGATCTTGCCCAGCTGGGTGCGCAGGTAGACGTAGGCCACCCCCGACAGCAGCACGCACAGGGCCACGAACAGGATCAGGCCCTTGAGCAGCCGCGTCACCCACCGGGGCTTGGAGGATCTGACCAGGTTCGCCGGCGGCCGCGGACCTGCCATCTTCACGGGGGCAGCCACCCGCGCAGGCTAGT
>JAIVIH010000143.1 GCA_020200615.1 Actinomycetota bacterium
CCGCCCGAGAGGTGGACGTTGGCCCCCACCTGGGCACAGGAGCCCACGGTGGCCCACGTGTCCACCATGGTGTTGGCCCCGACCCGGGCCCCGATGTTGACGTAACTGGGCATCATCACCACGCCCCGCTCGAGGAACGAGCCCCAGCGGGCGGACGCACCGGGCACCACCCGCACGCCGGCGGCGGCGAAGCCCCGCTTCAGCGGGATGCGGTCGGCGAACTCGAAGGGGCCCAGCTCCACCGTCTCCATGGCCGCCAGCCGGAACAGCAGGAGGATGGCCTGCTTGAGCCAGACGTGGACGATGACCTCGCCCGTGGCCGGGTCGATCTCGGCCGCCCGGGCCTCGCCGCGGTCGAGCAGGTGGATGGCCCGCTCCACGACGGCCAGGGCGTCGGAGTCGGCCGGGCTCAGCTCGGAGCGCCGCTCCCAGAGCTCTTCGATCTGGGACTGGAGGTCGGCCATGGCCGCCCACGCTACTTCTGGTCGGGAACGGGCTCTTCCACCGAGCGCCGGAGGGCGGCGTGCAGGGACTCGGGGGTCAGGACGCCGCAGAAGCGGTCACCGTCCAGGACGGCGACCCACCCGGCGTCGTGGAGGAGCATGACGGAGAAGGCTTCCTTGAGGCTGGCGCCGATGGGAACCCAGGCGGCCATGCGCCGGGCCCGATCCCGCACCTCTCCGTCGCCCTCGGCCCGGTTCCGGGCCAGGTAGCCGTGGAGGTTGTCGGCTCCGTCCAGGACGATGGCCCAGGGGGCGCCGTCGGCATCCATCGAGCGGCGGGCGTCGCCCAGCGAGGCATCCAGGGACACGATGGGGGGCTTCTCCAGGCTGGCGGCGTCGATGGACGTCACCATCAGCCGCTTCAGCCCCCGGTCGGCGCCCACGAAGTCGGCCACGAACTCCGACGCCGGCCGGCCCAACACCTCGGACGGGCTGGCGTACTGCTCGAGGACCCCACCCTCCCGCAGGATGGCGATCCGGTCCCCGAGGCGGACGGCCTCGTCCACGTCGTGGGTGACGAACACCACCGTCTTGCGCACCTCGCCCTGCAGGCGCAGGAACTCCTGCTGCAGCCGGTCACGGTTGATGGGGTCGATGGCGCCGAAGGGCTCGTCCATGAGTAGCACGGGAGGGTCGACGCCCAAGGCCCGGGCCACCCCGACCCGCTGACGCTGCCCGCCCGAGAGCTGGTGGGGGTACCGGTCGCGGTAGACGCCGGGGTCGAGGCCCACCAGGTCCAGCAGCTCATTGACGCGGCGCCGGATGCGGTCCTTCTCCCAGCCCAGCAACCTCGGGACGGTGGCCACGTTGTCCCCCACCGTCTGATGAGGGAACAGTCCCACCTGCTGAATCACGTAGCCGATCCGTCGCCGGAGCTCGACGGCGTCGGCCCGGGTCACGTCCTCGCCGTTGATGAAGATGCGGCCACCGGAGGGCTCGATCAGGCGGTTGATCATCTTCAGGGTGGTCGTCTTGCCGCATCCCGAGGGCCCGACCAGCATGCAGATCTGCCCGTCGGCCACTTCGAGGTCGAGGGCGTTCACGGCCACCTGGCCGTTGGCAAAGCGCTTGGAGACGGCCTCGAGGCGGATCATGACGAGCCGGGCCTAGTCTGCCGCGATGTCTCTGCTGGCCGCGGCCGGAGACCCGTGGGTGCGGTGGGACTGGGTCACGCGCAACGCCGACGACATCGCCGCTGCGACCCGCCAGCACGTCGAGCTGACCGTCATCGCCATCGTCCTGGGGCTGGTCCTGTCGTTCCCGCTGGCGATCTTGGCCCGTCGGTGGCGCTGGCTCGAAGCGCCCATCCTATCCAGCACGGGGATCCTCTACACGATCCCGTCGCTGGCCCTGTTCGCCATGCTCGTGCCGTGGACGGGCCTGAGCCGCACCACGTCCGAGATCGGCCTGGTGAGCTACACGCTGCTCATCCTCGTCCGGAACATCCTGGCCGGCCTCGACGGGGTGCCCGCCGACGTGAAGGAGGCGGCCCAGGGCATGGGCTTCAGCCGGGCCCGCCTGCTGTTCCGGATCGAGCTGCCCCTGGCCGCGCCGGTGATCGTCGCCGGCATCCGAATCGCCACGGTTACGACCATCGGGCTGGTGACGGTCACCGCCCTCATCGGCCAGGGCGGTCTGGGCCAGCTCATCCTGGACGGCCTGAACCGTGACTTCCGGACGCCGCTGGTCGTGGGCTCGGTCCTGTCCGTGGCCCTGGCGGTGGTGGCCGACCTCGGCCTGGCCGGCATGCAGCGCCTGCTGACTCCCTGGGCCAGGGCGTGAACGGCCGGCGGCGGGGTGGGGGTCCCCGCCGTCCGGAGGAGGCCGGGGCCTGGCTCCGTGCCGAAAGGTGTGGCTGGGCCCAGGCCGGGGCGGCGAAGCCGCAGAAGACACAGGACGCATGAGCCGTGGAGTTCCTCGGTGACGTACTCCGGTGGTTCACCACCAGCTCCCACTGGCAGGGCGAGAACGGCGTGGTTCACCGGCTCGCCGAGCACGTGACCATGTCGGGCGCCAGTGTGCTGGCGGCCGCCGCCCTGGCCCTCCCGGTGGGCATCTGGCTGGGCCACACCGGCCGCGGGGGGGCCCTGGCCGTGAACGTGTCCAACGTGGGGCGGGCCATACCCTCGTTCGCCATCCTCGTCATCGCCGCCCAGTTCGTCGGCATCGGATGGGAGCCGGCGTTCGTGACTCTGGTCGCCCTGGGCATCCCGCCCATCGTCACGAACTCCTACGTGGGTATGCGCGAGGTGGACGCCGACGTGCGGGAAGCAGCCCGGGGCATGGGCATGACCGGCGGGCAGTCGCTCTGGAGGGTCGAGCTGCCCGTCGCCCTGCCCCTCGTGCTGACC
>JAIVIH010000391.1 GCA_020200615.1 Actinomycetota bacterium
GTACCACACTCACCGTCCCGACGAACACCTCCCCCTGATCCTGGTCGCGGTGGCCGAGCTGACCACGGTCGAGGCCGAGAGGCTCCGCACCCTTCTCGAGGAGGGCGCTCGGGTGGGCATCGCCGGCCTGGTGGTGGACGCGCCTCTCGAGGGCATGCCATCCGTCCGTCTCCGCGGTGCGGGCCGGGTCGACAGCCAGTCCCCTGATGCAGGCGGTGACGGCCTGGTGGGCGCCCGCCTTTTCACCGTCGAGTGGGAGCCGGCCGCCGAGCTCCTCGAGGTTCTGGCTTCCGCCCGGACCGACCCCGACGGCGCCAGCGAGCGCCCCCTGGCCGACGCGCCGTTCGGGGCCGTGCTGGCGGACCCGGCGCTCGTCAGCATTCAGATCCTCGGCGCCTACCGCATCGACGTCCGGGGCCGGGAGATCCGGAGCGGCCTCCGAGCCAAGGCCCGCGAGCTCCTCGCCTTCTACCTGCTCCATCCCGAGGGCACGACCCTCGAGGAAGCCACCGAAGCCCTCTGGCCCGAGGCCGACCCGCGGCGGGGCTCCGAGTGGTTCTGGACCGCGCTGGGCAACCTGCGCAGTCGCCTGCGACTGGCCACGGAGAATCCCGACCTGAAGGTCATCGAACGGGAGGGCGACCGGTACCGCATCGAGCCTGTCTTCGACGTCGACCTCTGGCGCTTCGAAGCCGCCCTCGCCCAGGCCGGCGCCAGCAGCGGCGACCCGGGGTGGGCCCAGGCCCTGCAGGAAGCGGCCGATCTCTACACGGGCGAGCTGTACCCGGGAGCCGATTGGCCGTGGGCCGAGGTGCCCAGGGAGGACCTTCAGGGCCGGGCCGTTGACGTCCTGGTCTCCATGGCCGCCACTCGGCTCGTGGCCGGGGACGTCCGGGGCGCGCTCGACGCCCTGGAACGGGCGGTCGAGGTCGACCCTCTGGCCGAGCAGCTCTACCGGCGCATCATGCGGTTGCACGCCAAGCTGGCCCGGCCCGACCAGGCCGACGCCGCGTTCCGCACCCTCCAGGCCCGCCTCGGGGAGATCGGCTTGGAGCCCAGCCCGGAGAGCGAGAAGCTGCACGGAGAGCTCTGCGGGGCTGGGTAGGGCTCACACCGTGTGGATGGTGTGGGCCAGCACCCTGCCGTCTTCCAGGTCAAGGGTGCCGAGCGTGTGCCGGGGCTGAGCCCGCCTCTCGGTCGGCGACCCGGGGTTGAACAGCAGCTGCCCGTCGATGCCGGGCTCGTCCCACGGGATGTGGCTGTGGCCGAACACAGGTAGGTGTAGGCGGCGTCCGGAAGGCGGGCGGAACCCCGACGGATGTGGGTGTCGGAGACGACGACGACATGAGCCATGGCGCCCCCGACGGTACGCTCCCCGGGGGTGGACCCTCTGGCCGCGCTCGAGCGGATCGCCTACCTGCTCGAGAGAACGGGCGCCCCGACCTACCGGGTGCGGGCCTTTCGGGGCGCAGCGGCCACGCTGCGGGCCCTCGACCCGGCCGACTTCGCCGAGCGGACCGAGCAGGGGCGGCTCCGCGACCTGCCGGGCATCGGCCAGGTCACGGAGACCGTCGTTCGCGAGGCCGCGGCCGGGGAGGTGCCGGCCTACGTGGCCAAGCTCGAAGCGGAGGTCGGTGAGGACGTCCACGCCGCCGATGCCCTCGGCGCTGAAGTGCGCGCCATTCTCCGGGGTGACTGTCACACCCATTCCGACTGGTCCGACGGGGGCAGCCCCATCCGGGAGATGGCCGAGGCGGCCCGGGCCCTTGGGCACGAGTACATGGTCCTCACCGACCACTCCCCCCGCCTGACCGTGGCCCGCGGCCTGTCGCCCGAACGCCTCCGCCAGCAGCTCGACGTGGTCGCTGACCTGAATGAGGAACTGACCCCGTTCCGCATCCTCACCGGCATCGAGGTCGACATCCTGGACGACGGTGGCCTCGACCAGGAGGACGAGCTGCTCTCGCGCCTGGACGTGGTCGTGGCCAGCGTCCACTCCAAGCTGCGCATGGAGGCGGCGGAGATGACGAGGCGGATGGTCGCCGCCGTCCGTAATCCCCACTCCGACATCCTCGGGCACTGCACCGGGCGCTTGCTCACGGCTCGCGGCCGCGCCGAGTCGACCTTCGACGCCGAAGCCGTGTTCGCAGCCTGCGCCGAGACCGGCACCGCCGTCGAGATCAACTGCCGGCCGGAGCGACTGGACCCTCCTCTGCGCCTCCTATCGCAGGCGGTGTCGGCTGGGTGCCGGTTCACGATCGACACCGACGCCCACGCTCCCGGGCAGCTCGAGTGGCAGATGAACGGCTGCGTGCGGGCGGCGCGCTGCGAAGTGCCCAACGGGTCGATCATGAACCGTCTGCCGGCGCCGGAGCTCCTGGTGTGGGCGGCCTCCCACGAGGCCTGACGGAAATCTCTCGCTGAACCCCGTCTGACCGAGCATGCTGGGGACATGGCGACGCCTGTGACCGCGACGCTGGAGGCCGGACTCGACGACATCCGCCGCTCCCCGAAGGACGAAGGCACGGTCGAGCTCATCGTCCGCCGCCCGGCGGAGAACGAGCGGGAGATCCTCGTCGAAGGGACGCTCAACGTGGCCGAGGGTCTCGTGGGCGACACCTGGCGCAGCCGCGGGAGCAAGCGGACCCCCGACGGGTCGGCCCACCCCGAGATGCAGCTCAACATCATGAACGCCCGGGTGGCCGCCCTCGTGGCCGGCGACCCCGACCGCTGGCAGCTGGCCGGCGACCAGCTCTACGTCGACCTCGACCTGAGCGAGTCGAACCTGCCGCCCGGCACCCGACTGGAGCTGGGTTCGGCCGTCATCGAGATCACCGCTCAGCCCCACCTGGGCTGCAGCAAGTTCGCCGGCCGCTTCGGCAAGGACGCCATGCGGTTCGTGAATTCCCCCATAGGCCGCCAGTTCCGCATGCGGGGCATCAACGCCAAGGTCGTCGTCTCCGGGACCGTGCGGGCAGGCGACGCCGTCCGCAAGCTCCCCGGCTGAGCCGGCGCCGCGGGCCGTCACCCCGCCACCGCCCGCCAATTCCCAGGAACGCCTAGGGGCTGCGAAGCCAGGGGCTCTTCAGGTCGATGTAGCTGAGATCTTCGACCAGCGACGCGTACTCCTCGAAATCGCCGTCGAAGTTGGTGCTGGACTCCCCCTTGCGGGCATCGGCCTCGCTGGTGAAGTAGATGGCCTCGGTGAAGAAATCACCGTCCCATGCCCGCACGCTGCCGATCACGTCGGGGCGGGCCTGGCTCATCTTCGGCATGAACTCGGCTTCGAGCGCCCGGAGACGATCCCGGTCCCGCACCTTGCCCTGCATGACCTGAACGAAGCCCGCCTCGTCGGCGCCGCCGGCCAACGTGGTCTCGACGTCGCTGCAGTCGATGAAGGCCACGTCGTCGTCGAGGTAGTTCGCCGTGTCCCTCCACCACTCACCCTGCTCCGGCCGATTGCTGTTGGCGCGGGCCGCGTCCTCGCTCTCGAAGCGGACCAGGAAGATCACGGCCCCGTCTACGTTGCTGGCCGCCACCGCCGCCAGCGGCTTCGACCTGTTTGGCGAGAACCCGATCAGCTACCTCGGCACCGAGGCTCCATCGGCGGTCTTGTTTACGGGCGGGTTGGTGGCCGGGGCCATGCTCCTGATCGCCTTCCACCAGTACGTGCGGGGCCGGTACCAGGTGTCTCCCGGCTTCTCGGTGGCCATGGTCGTCGGGCTCGGCGGCCAGATGGTGGCTGCCTTCGTGCCCGTTGGCGGCGACCCGGCCATCCACCGCATCCACACCACCAGCGCGCTCGTCCTGGGCGTGTCACTGCCACTGCTCATGTGGCGGTTCGCCGCGAGCCAGCCCCCGGGACCATGGCGCCGGCTCTGTTACCGGCTGTTCTGGGCCGAGGTCGCGGCGTGCGCCGTCGGCCTTTACCTGTCGGCCCGAACGGTCGCTCCCGTGGCCGAGACCCTCCCGGCCGCGGTCTTCCACGTGTGGATCGCGGCCCTGACGTTCGCCGGAGACTCAGGGATTCGACGTCATCCAGTCGTCGATCGCGGTGATCCCCCCGTCGCTCCAGGTCCACTCGATCTTCGGGTAGACGAAGGAGATCTCCTCGTACTCGACGACCCTGGCCAGATCGGGCACCTGATTGTCCGGTAGCCGGAAGCTGATCGATGCAATGGAAGCATTCAGGAGCTTGACCGTGTAGTGCTGCTGTTCAGTGCTCTGGAGGGTCGCTCGCGTCAGGCGGAGGGTCCATTCGAGGAAGACTTCGTTGGTCACAAGGGCCTGGTAGAGGAGGGGCGTCGCCCGGTCGACCTCCTTGGTGATCACGAAAGGCTTGTGAACCCTCTTTCCGGTGGCTTGCCCGGACGCTGGATCGCGGGGCGACACGATCTCATGGCTGGCCCCGCGGACGAGGATGGTGCCCTCCCGACCCTTCTGGGTGACGCTCCCCTTGATCACGCCCTGCCTCTGGCCCTTCAACGTGAGATAGGCGTTCAGTGCCATGATCGCTCCCCCTCATTAGTGCGCCATCGTCACCGTATCGCCGGAACACCAGCTGGACGCCGAGCCCGAAGAGGCCTTACGCGGGGTGCAGAAACCCTCGTTCGAGGGCGCCCTCCACGAACTCGACGGTGGCCAGCCGGAGGTCCTCGTCCTCCACGTCGTCGGGCAGGATCGCGGCCGCCTCCTCGAACGCCTCTCCCAAAGTGAGGCCCCGTTGGAGGCCGGCCAGGAGCTGAGCGGTGAAGTCGTCGACCTCGGTCACCATGGGGAGCGCCTGGTCGAGGTGCAACAGAGCCTCGACTACTTCAAAGGCCCCGTCGCTGAGGCGTAGGACCTGCTCCATCCGAATACCGTCGTCGACCAGGAAGCGCTCACCGATCAAGCCCTCGGCGCCTCCGACCCGGTCGAGAAGGCTGGCCGCGGCAAACATGTCCCGCACCTGCTCGCCAGCCGGGGCGATGGGCAGGGTCTCCAGCGATTGGGCCCGCGTCCAGGGGCGACCCGATCCCGCTGGTCGCCGGCGCAGGAGCACCGCCCCGTACCCGATCGCTTCAATCCCGTGCTCGGCGTAGTAGTCGAGCCACCTGCCGATGGCGGCGGCATGCAGGTCGCCATCCGCCTCCAGCGGCTGGTTCCAGGCGAGGGCGTAGTCCTCGGGATCCTGAGAGTCGAAGCGCAGGAGCCAGGCGTCGCAACCGAGGCCGTCGGTCCACTCACGGAGCCGCTCCGACCAGTCGCCGTCGGGCTGGTGCACCCAGCTCACCAGCGTGTGGGCGAACCCACCCGGCGACACGAGGGCGCCCGCGCCCTCGAGCACGAGGCGGCTGAGCTCGTCCCCGACGTGCCCACCGTCGCGGTACTGGTAGTCGTCATCGGGGGAGATCACGAACGGCGGATTGGCCAGGATCAGGTCGAAGCGGCGGCCGGCCACCGGCTCGAACAGGTCGCCTTCGAGGAACTCGATGTTGTCCAACCGATTGAGGGCGGCGCTGAACCGGGCGAACGCCAGCGCCCGGACGTTGGTGTCAGTGGCCGTGACCCGGGCGGCGTGACCCGCCGCCAGCATGGCCTGGATGCCGCAACCCGTCCCGACGTCCAGCGCCGTCTCCACCGGCCGGCGGAAGGTGAGGTGGGCCAGCGTCCACGACGTCGACGAGACGCCCATGACGACATCCCCCGGTGGTCGCAGCAGATCAGGGGAGAGGTCGCAGGCCACCAGCATGGGCCCGGCCGGGACCAGCCGGATGACAGGGCGCACGAAGTCCCCATCCCCCGCGAACGCCACCAGGTTCATCTCGACGGCCTTGTCCAGGGGCAGGGGCCCGAGGGCGCTGGAGGTCTCGTCGACGCGGACGGGCACGGCGGCCACGAAGAGGCGGATGAGCGTGGTGAGCGCATCGTCGCCCTTGAGGGATCGCAGCAGCACCGGGACGTGCGACGGGCTGGGCGTGAGATTCGGCCCCTCGGCCATCAGGGCGTCGCTCACATGGGCGGCGTCGAAACCGGCCGCCTCCATGGCCTGCCGTAGCTGCCGTATGGCGATGGGGTCGTCGCCGGGCGGGGGCGGCAGGCCTGACACGGAGGGACCGTACTCCGT
>JAIVIH010000392.1 GCA_020200615.1 Actinomycetota bacterium
CTCTCCTACCGCCACCTGCAGGGCGTCACCGCCATGCGGGACACCATCGACTCGGGCGCACTGGGCGACGTGTACGCCGCCGACCTGGTCTTCCACAACGCCTACGGCCCCGACAAGGCCTGGTTCCGGGATCCCGACGCCTCCGGCGGCGGGTGCGTGATCGACCTGGGCACCCACCTGGTCGACCTCGTCCTGTGGATGCTCGGCGGACCCAAGGTGGACGGGGTGGACGCCCGCCTCTTCGCTGGCGGCCGCCGGCTGGATCCGGATCCCCGCCAGGTCGAGGACTACGCGGTGGCCCGGCTCGACCTGGTCGGCGGGAGCGTCGTCACCCTGGCCTGCTCGTGGTTCCTCCACGCCGGGCGGGACGCCCTGATCGGCGCCACCTTCCACGGCAGCCGCGGCGCCGTGGCGCTGACCAACGTGGGCGGCTCCTTCTACGACTTCCGGGCCGACCACCACAGCGGCACCGAGAGCATCCCCCTGGGCCTGCCGCCCGACGACTGGGGCGGCCGGGCCGTCACCGCCTGGGTCGAGCACCTGGCCGCCGACCGCTCGTTCGACCCCGCGGTGGGCGACGTGGTCGAGGTGGCCGACGTGGTCGATCGGATCTACGGCCGGTGACCTCCTTGCTCATGACGGCCGACACCGTCGGGGGCGTGTGGACCTACGCCCTCGAGCTGGCCGACGCCCTGGCCCCCCTCGGCGTCCGCGTCACCCTGGCCACCATGGGACCGCCGTTGAGCGCCGGGCAGCGGGCCGCCGTCGAGGCGTCGGCGGTGGCCGCCGTCCACGAGGGCGACTTCGCCCTAGAGTGGACGGCCGACCCGTGGGACGACGTGGACCGGGCCGGGCGGTGGTTGTTGGATCTGGAGGACCGGCTGCGGCCCGACGTCGTCCACCTCAACGGCTACGCCCACGGCGCCCTGGCCTGGCGGGCCCCCACCGTGGTCGTGGCCCACTCCTGCGTGCTGTCCTGGTGGGATGCCGTCCACGGCGAGCCGGCCCCGGCGGAGTGGGACGAGTACCGCGGGCGGGTGACCGAGGGTTTGCGGGGCGCAGGCGTGGTGGTCGCCCCCACCGCGGCTCTGCTGGGCGAGCTGTCCAGGTGGTACGGCCTCGACGGCGGGCAGGTCATCGCCAACGGCCGCCGGTCGGACCGGGCAGGGCCGGTGGCGGCGAAGGAGGACCTGATCCTGGGCGGGGGGCGGCTGTGGGACGAGGCCAAGAACCTGGCCCTGCTGAACCGGGTGGCGCCCCGGCTGCGGTGGCCGGTGGCCATCGCCGGCGATCCTCGTCATCCCGTGACCGCCCTGGTCCTGGGCGACATCCCCAGCCTGCGGGAGGTGTGGGAGACAGCGGCCCTCTACGTGGGCCCCGACGACGACGCCGGGCTGGTCCAGGCCCTGAACGGGCTGATCTCGGACGCGCCGGCCCGGGCCGAGCTGGCCGGGAAGGCCTGGCGGCGGGCCCTGGAGCTCAGCCCCGACCGCATGGCCGCCGCCTACCACCGCGTCTACACGTCCGTGACCGCCACCTATGGGGTATCCGCGTGAAGACCGTGCTGTTCTGCCACTCGCTCGTCTCCGACTGGAACCACGGCAATGCCCACTTCCTGCGGGGCGTGGTGGCCGAGCTGCAGGCCCGGGGCCACGACGTCCGGGTGCACGAGCCGGTCGACGGCTGGAGCCGGGCCAACCTGGTGGTGGAGCACGGGCCCGAGGCGGTCGAGGAGTTCCACCGGGCCTTCCCGGCGCTGCGCAGCGGGGTGTACGACCGGCGCGACGGCGTCGATCAGCTGGTCGAGGGGGCCGACCTCGTCGTCGTCCACGAGTGGAACGACCCCGAGCTGGTGGCCGAGCTGGGCCGGCGCCGCCGCCACCACGGCTACCGCCTCCTCTTCCACGACACCCACCACCGGGCCGTCACCAGCCCGGCGGCCATGGCCCGCTACGACCTCACCGGCTACGACGGCGTGCTCGCCTTCGGCCGGGTGCTGCGCGACCTCTACCTGGAGCGGGGGTGGGCGGCGCGGGCCTGGACCTGGCACGAGGCGGCCGACGTGCGGGTCTTCCACCCCCTTCCGGGCGTCGCCCGGCGGGGTGACCTGGTCTGGATCGGCAACTGGGGCGACGGGGAGCGCACCGCCGAGCTCCAGGAGTTCCTGGTCGGCCCCGTCCGGCGCCTGGGCCTCGCCGCCCAGGTGTACGGCGTGCGCTACCCGGCCGAGGCCACCGCCGCCCTGGCTGAGGCCGGCATCCGCCACGGTGGCTGGCGGGCCAACCAACGGGCGCCGGCCGCCTTCGCGGCCCACGCCGTCACCGTCCACGTACCCCGCCGCCCCTACACGGAGGCCCTTCCCGGGATACCCACCATCCGGCCCTTCGAGGCCCTGGCCTGCGGCATCCCGCTGGTGTGCTCGCCCTGGGACGACGCCGAGGGCCTCTTCCGGCCCGGGGAGGACTTCCTGGTGGCAGGCGACGGCCGGCAGATGGAGCGCCACCTCGACGACGTGCTGCACGACCCTGACCTGGCCGCCTCGCTGCGGAGCCACGGGCTGGAAACGGTGTTGGCCCGCCACACGTGCGCCCACCGGGTCGACGAGCTGCTCGACGTCTGTCGTGAGCTGGGGCTGGCCCCCGACGCAACCGCCCTGGGGACCCGTGCCTGACGGCCTCGACATCGCCTTCTTCGGCTCGAGCCTGGTCTCGGCCTGGTGGAACGGCTCGTGCACCTACTACCGGGGGATCATCCGGGGCCTGCACGAGCACGGCCACCGGGTGACGTTCTTCGAGCCCATCGCCTACGACCGCCAGGAGCACCGCGACATCCCGGATCCCGACTGGGCCCGGGTGGTGGTCTACCGGGCCGAGGAGGAGGACGAGGTGCGGCGGGTGGTGGCCCGGGCCGAGGGCGTGGACGTGGTGGTCAAGACCAGCGGGGTGGGGGTGTTCGACGCCGTCCTCGAGGACGCCGTCGCCGGCCTCGGCGGGCCGGGCACCACCACCGTGTTCTGGGACGTCGACGCCCCGGCCACCCTGGGGCGCATGGAGGTCGATCCCTCCGACTCCTTCCGGCCTCTGCTCCCCGCCTACGACCTGGTGCTCACCTACGGCGGCGGCGAACCGGTGGTGCGCCGCTACTCGGCCCTGGGTGCCCGGGAGTGCGTGGTGGTCTACAACGCCCTCGACCCGACCACCCACCATCCCGCCGATCCAGACCCCCGCCTCGCCGCCGACCTCGCCCTGCTGGCCAACCGGCTGCCCGACCGGGAGGAGCGGGTGGAGGAGTTCTTCTTCCGGGCCGCCGCCCTGCTGCCCCACCGGACGTTCCTGCTGGGGGGCAACGGCTGGGAGGGCCACGGGGTGCCGGCCAACGTCCGCCTCGTGGGCCACGTGGGCACCGCCGACCACAACGCCTTCAACTGCTCGTCGACCGCGGTCCTGAACGTGACCCGCGACACCATGGCGGCCAACGGCTGGTCGCCGGCCACCCGGGTGTTCGAGGCGGCCGGCGCCGGCGCCTGCCTCGTCACCGACGCCTGGGACGGGATCGCCGACTTCCTCGAGCCCGACGCCGAGGTGCTGGTGGCCGCCGACGGCGCCGAGGTGGCCGCCCACCTGGACGCCCTGGAACCGGCCGCCGCCACCCGCATCGGGCGGCGAGCCGCACGCCGGGTCCTGGCCTCCCACACCTACGGCCACCGGGCCGTCCAGGTGGACGCCATCCTGCGGGACCGGGTGACAGCACACCGGTGAGCCCGCTGTCGGTGGTGATCCTTGGGCTGTCGGTCACGTCGTCGTGGGGCAACGGCCACGCCACCAACTTCCGGGCCCTGATGCGGGCCCTCGACCGCCGGGGCCACCGAGTCCTCTGAGGCCGCCGACCTGGTCATGGTGGGCTCCTACGTGCCCCAGGGGACGGCCGTGGGCCGGTGGGTGGCCGAGACCGCCTGCGGGGTCAAGGCGTTCTACGACATCGACACCCCCGTGACCCTGGCCTCCCTTGAGGCCGGCACCTGTGAGTACCTCGACACCGACCTGGTTCCCGCCTACGACGTCTACCTCTCCTTCACCGGGGGCCCCACCCTGGAGGTGATCGAGCAGCGCTACGGGGCCCGCCGGGCGGTGGCCTTCCACTGCATGGTGGACCCCGACGCCTACCTCCCGGCGGCGGTGCCCTCCCGCTGGGACCTCGGCTACCTGGGCACCTACAGCGACGACCGCCAGCCGGCGCTCGAAGCCCTCCTGCTGGAACCGGCCCACCGCCGCCCGGAGCTGCGATTCGTGGTCGCCGGGCCGCAGTACCCGTCCACCATCGACTGGCCGGCCAACGTCGAGCGCATCGAGCACCTCGGCCCCGCCGACCACCCCGGCTTCTACGCCGCCCAGCGCTTCACCCTCAACGTGACCCGGGCCGACATGGTCCGGGCCGGCTGGTCGCCCAGCGTCCGCCTGTTCGAAGCCGCGGCCTGCGCCGTGCCCGTGGTGTCCGACCGCTGGGACGGCCTCGACACCTTCTTCCGCGACGGCAGCGAGATCGTGATTGCCGACACCGCCGACGATGTGTTGGCGGCCCTCGACGGCCACGACGCCCACCGCCGGGACTCCATGGGCCGGGCCGCCCGGGCCCGGGTCCTCGACGGGCACACCGCCGAACATCGGGCCGTCGCGCTGGAGGGCCTCACCCTCCGCGCACCCCTCTCCGGCGGGCGCCCGTGAGTCTCCAGTCCCAGGGGGGAGCGGGGCTGGACGGGGAGATCGCGGCCATGGGCCCCTGGTTCCACAACTTGAAGCTGCCCGGCGGGGTGGAGACCGCCCCCGACCATCCCCTCGGCGACTTCCCGGCCTTCAAGTGGAGCCAGCTCGCCGGCGCCGTCCCTGCCGACCTCACCGGGCAGCGGGCGCTCGACATCGGGTGCAACGCCGGCTTCTACAGCTTCGAGCTCGCCCGGCGGGGCGCCGAGGTGCTGGCCGTCGACCACGACGACCACTACCTGGCCCAGGCCCGCTGGGCCCGGGACCGCCTCGGCTTCCGGGATCAGGTCGAGATCCGCCGGGTGAGCGTCTACGACCTGGCCCGAATCACCGAGACCTTCGACCTGGTCCTGTTCATGGGCGTCCTCTATCACCTGCGCTACCCGCTGCTGGCCCTCGACCTGGTGGCCGAGCGGGTCCAGGGCCGCCTGATCCTGCAGACCCTGACCCTGCCCGGCCCCCTTTGCCGGGAGACCCCACCCGACGTCGACATGGACCACCGCGTGCGCCTCCGCGACGAGGACTGGCCGGCGATGGCCTTCGTGGAGCACGCCCTGGCCGGTGATCCCACCAACTGGTGGGTGCCGAACGCCAGCGCGGTGGAGGCCATGCTGCGCACGACAGGGATGCAGGTCGTCGACCGCCCCGGGCACGAGATCTGGGTGTGCGAGCGCAAGCGCCCGACCTATCACCGGGAGGAGATTGACGCCGCCATCGGGCGAGGCACCGCGGACTGAAGCGCGCAGCCGCGGCACCTGTCCCGACTACCTTGCTGCGCGTGGAATACGTCTTCCCCGGCTGCTCGGTGCTCGTGGACGAACGGGCCCGGTACGTCGAGACGCGGTTCCCGGACGGAACCAAGGTGGGCTCCACACCGAACCTGGACCCCCACTCCCTCCGGATGGCGGCCGAGCTCGGATACGGCGACGACACGTGGACGATGAGCCGGGACCACGAGCTCGGCCACTCCTGGCTGGCTCTGGTCGACGGCCTGGCCTGGTCCCCCACCATCTGGCGGCTGGCCCACCCCTACGGCCCGGACCTGCCCAGCGACGCCGAGGTGGCTGACGAGGAGGCCCGGGTCCTGGCCTTCCAGCGCACCATCGAGAAGTGCGCGGCCCGCACCTGGGACCTGGCCGCGGTGCCCCGGAAGCAACCGCTTCCCTGGTGAGCGGCGCGAGCCCGGTTGGCGGCCCGTACACTGGCCGTCCCATGAGCCGATCGAGACGTAAGACCGCCGCGCCCAGATAACACGCGCTCCCTCGCAGCGCCGCCCGCCGCCCACGGGGGCCGGCCAGGGCGATGACGCCCGCCAGCAGCGCCCACGTCAGGGGCCGCTGGATGACGTCGCCGGCCCGGCTGAAGGAGCCGGAGCCCTTGCGGGAGCCCCTTCCGACGATCCGGGACACGAGGCGGTCCTCAGCCGATCGTCCCCGCAGCAGCATCGGTCCTATCCTTTCACGGGTCCGCTCCGGGTCTACGCGGCCACTGCACTGTCGCATCATCTCGGCTCGTGAACGCGGCCGTGGCTGAGCCGTTGACCCCGGCCCCTACGCCGGGCCCCTGAGATATGAACCGGAGGCCATGGTGGCGCTAGTCGATCCCAACCGGTCGCTGTGGATGGCGACCACGTTG
>JAIVIH010000144.1 GCA_020200615.1 Actinomycetota bacterium
GTATCGCCCCCAGGGCGGCGACCGTGCGAGCGACGGCCACCTTTCCGGATGGGCAGGACCCGCCAGCGGCCGTCTTCGCCTCCCAGGGGGGTGGGTTCGTCCTCCTGCTCGCCCGGGGTCTGGACCTCGCCGGCGTCGGCTTCGAGCGGGATACCGGCGGGCTCAGCCGGCTCCGCGGGCTCGGAGAGGCGCTCCACGATGGTGTCGCGGTGGTCGGCCAGCAGCTTGGTGAGGCGGTCCAGGTCGCGGAGCAGCAGGCGACCCAGCTCGCTGACGGCCCGCCGGAGGTCTTCGCTCACGCCCTGGAGCTCCTCCTGAACGGCGTGGCGGAGGGCGGCGGGGACCGCCTCCCGCACGGCCTCGTCGAGGTCGTCCAGGCGGGCTTCGAGGGCGGACAGACGGCGCTCGAGACGATCGTCCGTGCTGCCGGTGGCGGGCCCAGCGGGCCCAGGGGGCCCAGCGGGCCCTGCACCCCGCTCAGGCCCTGCACCCCGCTCAGGGGGCCGCTCGGGCCCTGGGGGCCAGATCGGGTCCTGCTCCGACGGCACCCGAGTCTCCATCGCGGGGCGAGCCTACCGGGCACCGCAGGCGCGAGGGGGTAGCCTCGCCCGGCGAGGTTCGCCGCTTTCAGGGACAGGTGGAGACGGGTGGGAAGCACGTTCGGAAGGCGGGGGACGACGGTGGCCGACCGGATCCCGGCCAGCCTCAGTGAGGCCGACCAGGAGCTGGCCCGGGCCCTGGATGCCCTGGGTGACGCCACCAACTACGCCGACTGGATCGTGGAGATGGCCAGCCCCCACCTGGGGCCCCAGATCCTCGAGCTGGGCGCCGGGCACGGCACCCTGACCGAGCGCTTGATGGACCACGGCAAGGTGACGGCCACCGACCTCTCCCCCCGCTGCGTGGAGACGCTGAACGACCGCTTCGGCGGCCATCCCTACGTCGACGTCATGCACGCCGACATCGACGAGGCCGTGGCCGGGCGCAAATACGACACCGCCGTGCTGGTGAATGTCCTCGAGCACATCGCCGACGACGGCGCCGCTCTCCGCGGCCTGTACCAGGGCCTCCGGCCGGGGGGGACGATCGTGCTGTTCGTGCCCGCCTTCGAGGCCCTCTACAGCGAGTTCGACCGCCTGGTCGGCCACTACCGCCGGTACCGCCGAGGTGACCTGGCCGCGGCCGTGGCCGAGGCCGGCTTCGACGTGGTCGAGGCGCGCTACGTCAACTGCGTGGGGGCGGTGGCGTGGTGGGTGGTCGCCCGCCAGCTGGGCCGATTCCCACAGAACCGCCGGTCGGTCCGCACCTACGACCGGGTCGCCACGCCCCTGGTGCGTCGCCTGGAGTCGCGCTGGACCCCACCGTTCGGCCAGTCGGTCCTGTGCATCGGCCGGCGGCCGGCCGCGTCCGGTTCGGCCTGAGGGAACCGGCGCCCGGTTGCTCGCGGCCCTGGCCGGCGGGGTAGGGGCGGCCCGGCTGTTGCGTGGCCTGGTGGAGGTGGTCCGGCCCGAGGACGTGACCGCGGTGGTGAACACCGGGGACGACCTCGTGGTGCACGGTCTCCATGTGAGCCCCGACCTCGACACCGTCACCTACACCTTGGCCGGTGCGGTGGATCCCGGGCGGGGGTGGGGCCAGGCGTCCGAGACCTGGCAGGCCATGGGCGCCCTCGAGCGCTACCGGCCGGCCGCACCCGTGGGATCGGCTGCCGCTAGTACGTGGTTCCGCCTCGGGGACCGCGACCTGGCGACCCACCTCTTCCGCACCCAACGGCTGGCCGAGGGGGCCACCCTCTCCGAGGTGACGGCGGAAGTCACCTACGCCTGGGGAATCGGCACCCGGCTCCTTCCTATGACCGACAGCCGGGTGGAGACCAGGATGCAGCTGGCCGGCGAGAGTGAGCCCGAGATCGGGTTCCAGGAGTACTTCGTCCAGCGCCGGCACTCCGTCCCCGTCTCGGCGATCCGGTACGCGGGAGTGGAGTCGGCCGAGCCAGCGCCCGGCGTGGTCGAGGCCCTGGAGGAAGCGATCGCCGTGGTCATCTGCCCGTCCAACCCCCTGGTGTCGATCGCACCGATCCTCGCCGTCCCCGGTCTGCGCTCCGCCTTGGCCCGGCGGCGCGACCGGGTGGTCGCCGTTTCGCCCATCGTCGCCGGGGCCGCGCTCAAGGGCCCGGCCGACCGCTTGCTGGCGGAGATGGGTCACGAGGTCTCGGTGGTGGGCGTGGCCCGGCTCTACGCGGCGTTGGCGGCGACCGTCGTGGTCGACTCGGCCGACGCCCACCTGGCGACGGCCGTGGAGTCCGAGGGCGTGCGCTGCGTGGTCACGCCCGCGGTCATGCACGGTCTCCCCGAGGCCACCGCTCTGGCGGAGGCGGTCCTGGCCGCCGCCGGGCCATGAGGGAGTTGCTGCTCGTCCCCGTGGTGGGGCTCCCCGAGGTCAGAGCCGGCGACCGGCTCGCCGAGCTCATCGCCCCCCGAGCCGAGCTGGAGGACGGCGACGTGGTGGTCGTCACCCAGAAGGCGGTTTCCAAGGCCGAGGGCCGGGTGGTCGAGTGCCACGGTGACGATCCCGGCACCCGTCTCGCGCTCATCGACCGGGAGTCGGTGCGGGTCCTTCGCCGTCGCGGTGACCTGGTGATCAGCGAGACCGGCCACGGCTTTGTCTGCGCCAACGCCGGGATCGACTTCTCCAACGTCCCGGACGGTCACGCCGCCCTGCTCCCCGTCGACCCCGACCGCTCGGCCCGGCGCGTCCGGGACGGGCTCCAGGCCATCACCGGCCGGCGGGTGGCCGTCATCGTGTCAGACACGTTCGGGCGGCCGTGGCGGCGGGGCCTCACC
>JAIVIH010000145.1 GCA_020200615.1 Actinomycetota bacterium
GCTGACAGGCGGGCGATGGGCACCCGGAACGGGGAGCACGACACGTAGTCGAGCCCGGCGTCGTGAAAGAGGGTGATCGACTCGGGGTCTCCGCCGTGCTCGCCGCACACCCCGACCTTAAGCTCGGGCTTGGTGGACCGGCCCCGCGTCACACCCTCGCGAACCAGCTCCCCGACCCCACCGGGGTCGATGGTCTCGAACGGGTTCCGCTTGAGGAGGCCGAGCTCGAGGTAGGTGGCCATGAGCCGGCCCTCGACGTCGTCCCTGCTGAACCCGAACGTCATCTGGGTGAGGTCGTTCGTTCCGAAGGAGAAGAAGTCGGCCTCCTCGGCGATCTCGTCGGCCCGGAGAGCAGCCCTGGGGGTCTCGATCATGGTGCCGATGGTGACGTCTACCGGACGGTCGACGCCTTCCGTGGCCTTGTGCACCGCTTCCTCCACCCAGCCGCGGGCCAGGCCCAGCTCCTCCCGGGTGACGGTGAGCGGGATCATGATCTCGACGACGGGGCGGCCTCCGGCCTGCACCCTCTCAGCGGCCGCCTCCATGAGGGCTCGGACCTGCATGGCGTACAGACCGGGCTTGACCACGCCCAGGCGGACCCCCCGCGTGCCCAGCATGGGGTTGGACTCGTGCCAGAGCTGGGCCGCCCGGTAGTAGGCCTTCTCCTCCTCGCTCAAGGCGTTGGTGGCGGCCTTCACCGCCAGCTCCTCCACCCGGGGGAGGAACTCGTGGAGCGGGGGGTCGAGCAGGCGGACGGTGACGGGCAGGCCGTCCATGGCCTCGAGGATGTCGAGGAAGTCGGCCTTCTGGGCCAGGCGCAGCTCCTCGAGGGCGGCCGTCTCCTCTTCGGGCGTTTCCGCCAGGATCATCCGCCGGACGATGGGGAGGCGGTCGCCCAGGAACATGTGCTCCGTGCGGCACAGGCCGATGCCCTCGGCTCCGAATCCGCGGGCCACGGCGGCGTCGGCGCCCGTGTCGGCGTTGGCCCGCACGGCCATCTTTCCCGCCCGCACGTCGTCGGCCCACCCCAGGATGGTGGCGAACGCAGGCGGCGGCTCGGCCAGGCTCAGGGCCACGTCGCGGGCGACGACCCGGCCCGTGGTGCCGTCGAGGGAGATGACGTCGCCCTCGTTCACCGTCGTGCCCCCGGCGGTGAAGCTCTTGCCGCTGATCCGCACGGCCTCGGCCCCTACCACCGCGGGCTTGCCCCATCCCCGGGCGACAACGGCGGCGTGGCTCACCAGCCCGCCCCGGGCGGTGAGGATCCCCTGGGCCACGATCATCCCGTGGACGTCCTCGGGAGACGTCTCCGACCGGACGAGGATGACCTTCTCACCGCGCTCGGCCGCGGTGGCGGCGTCGTCGGCGGTGAAATAGGCCCTGCCCACCGCGGCCCCCGGTGAGGCGGCCAGCCCGGTGGCGATCACGGGCACGTCCTTCTCGGCGAACTGCGGGTGCAGCACTCCTTCGAGGTGCTCGGCGGTGACCCTCTGGATGGCCTCGGCGTGGCTCAGGTGGGTCTGGGGGTCGTCGACCATCTCCACCGCCATCCGCAGCGCAGCCACACCCGTGCGCTTCCCCACGCGGGTCTGCAGCATCCAGAGCTTGCCCTGGTCGATGGTGAACTCGGTGTCGCACATGTCCCGGTAATGACGCTCGAGCCGGTCGAAGATGGCCAGCAGCTCGTCGTAGATGGCGGGGAAGAGGTTGCGCATCTCCTCCAGCTTGAGGGTGTTGCGGATGCCGGCCACTACGTCCTCGCCCTGGGCGTTGACGAGGAAGTCACCGTAGGAGACAGCCTCACCGGTAGCAGGGTCGCGGGTGAAGCCCACACCCGTGCCCGAGTTGTCGTCCCGGTTGCCGAACACCATGCTCTGGACGTTGACGGCGGTCCCCAGGTCGTGGGGGATCCGCTCCCGCACCCGGTAGTCGACGGCCCGCTTGCCGGTCCAGGACCGGAAGACGGCCTCGATGGCTCCTCGCAGCTGGTCGGTGGGGTCTTGGGGGAAGGGCTCGCCCGTTTGCCGGAGCACCACGTCCTTGAAGGAGTCCACCAGCTCGGCCAGCACGGCGGCGGGGATCTCGGCGTCGCTGGCGGCGCCGGCACCGGCCTTGGCCGTTTCGAACAGGTGCTCGAAGTCATCGCCGGGAACGCCCAGCACGATGCGCCCGTACATCTGGACGAAGCGCCGGTAGCTGTCGTAGGAGAAGCGCTCGTCGCTGGTCTGCTTGGCCAGGCCCCTGACCGACTCGTCGTTGAGACCGAGGTTGAGGACGGTGTCCATCATGCCCGGCATGGAGAACCTGGCCCCTGACCGCACGCTGACAAGCAGCGGGTCGACGGCGTCACCCAGGCGCTTGCCCATCTTCGACTCCAGGGCCGCCAGCTGGGACGACACCTCCTCGGTGAGACCGCTGGGCCACCCGCCCTTCATGTAGTCGCGGCAGGCGTCGGTGGAGATGGTGAAGCCGTGGGGGACGGGCAGCTCCAGAACCGACGTCATCTCGGCCAGGTTGGCTCCCTTGCCCCCGAGCAGGTCCTTCAGGTTCATGGGGGGCTCTGGGTGCTGATGGTCGAAGGCGAAGACGTACGTCACGGCCAGGGGTCTCCTCGGGCGATTTGGGGCGCGGACCAGCCTAGTTCGGGCCTGGAGCAGCCCTGCCCGCTCAGAGGGCCGCTCGGGCCCAGCCCTGCCCGCTCAGAGGGCCGCTAGGGCCCAGGGTCCCCCGCTCAGCCCCCGCCGGGGAGGCTCAGGACTTGGAGCGGCGCTTGCGCTCCCGCGCCACGCGCTCCCGCTGTTTGCGGGCGTGCGCACCCGACGGAGCAGGCTGGCCCGAGG
>JAIVIH010000393.1 GCA_020200615.1 Actinomycetota bacterium
CCGCTCGGGCACTCCTGCGCGCCGGGGCACTGGTCGGAGCCCACGCTCACCGACGACCACGCCGCCGCCCTGGGCTCGAAATCCAGCTCCGCCCGGTCGCCGGTCTTGCTGTCCTGGGCCCACGCCACCAGCCGGGCTACCTCCTTGCCGGTGGCGGATCCGGTGCCGCCCTCCAGGTCCAACGCCGGAGCTTCGCTCTCCCGGGTGGCCTCCAGGGCGGCCTGGCGGCATAGGTAGTTGCTACGACCCTTCAGGACGGCCCAGGTGAGGCCGGACCTCAGTCCGATCGCAGCGATGGCGGGAAGGTCCTTGCCCGCCAGCTGGTCCTGCAGGGCCTTGGTGACCGTGGCCACGATCACCCTTCCGCCGCTATCGGCCGTTCCCAGCAACGCCCCCGTCAGATAGGCCCACGACTTGCCTGTGCCCGTGCCCGCCTGGACGACCAGCGGCCGCTCGTCGCGCACGGCCTGGGCCACCGCCTCGGCCATGGCGATCTGACCGGCCCGGACCTCACCGCCGCCGTCGAGCGCAGCCGCCAGCGTCTGAAGAGCGGAAGCGGCGTTCATGTGGACACTTCAGCACGCCGAGCGCGCCGAGGGATCAGGTGCCGGCGGGCTGATCGCAAAGGCCGCAGTTGAGCGGCGAGCCGACGCGGCTTTGGCGCTGGGCGTCGTCCAGGACCCACGGGGCAGGCCGGAACGGAGGGTCGTGGCGGACGTGGCGGCGATGCCCGCAGGACAGCTCGGCCACCCAGGCTCCGGTCTCGTCCTGGTGGAAGGCCTCGATGGTCCGCTCCACGAGGACCGACTCTACCGGGAACAACCGCAGGAAAATTGCCCGCGAGGGGTATCGCTCATCGCTTCCCGGGCGATGACAGGGGTGAGATGCGCACCGAATCAGCGTCTCCAAGCGAAAAGGCGACCTGCCGGCGACGGCAGCAAGCAACGTCACCGGGCCTGCGACCGCAGGTGGCCGGACTACCGAACTGGAGCGAACAATGATCACCGGAATCCTCGCAGGAATCGCAGCCAAGCTCGCGGGCATGGGCGTGGCGGCCAAGGCCGCAGCCGGGCTCGGCATCGCCACCGTCGCCACCGCAGGGGTGGCCATCGTGGTGCCCGTCGTCGTCCCCGATGCACCCGGGACGACCGCGGCGGTCGAGGGCCAGCTCCCGACCGTGCCCACCGGCAACGCCGACCGGGGTCTGGGCATCGCCGCCGACGCCACGAGCGGACAGCTGCCGGCCGGCGCCCAGACAGGTCTCGACATCGCCCGCCAGACGCCCGCCGCCGACCACCTGCCCGAGTTCGTGCCCGGCCCGCCCGCCAGCGTGCCCGTCAGCCCGAACGCCGGGGCCGCCGCAACCGGCATCGACCGGGCCCGCGAAACCCCCGCCGGAGCCCACCTGCCGCCGTTCGTGCCCGGCCCGCCCGCCAGCGTGCCCCCCACCGCCGGCCCGCCCGCCAACGTGCCCCCGATCGCCGGCCCGCCCGCCAACCTGCCGCCGGCCGCCGGAGCAGGGGCCACGGGAATCGACACCGCCACCGGGACCCCGGGTGGTCAGCACATCCCGCCGTTCGTCAAGGGCATGTTCGGCCGCTCCTGAGCCTCCGCACACCCTTGGCGCCGCGAGGCCCCGCACCGTCGCGGGGCCTCGTGCGCGTAGTCTTGTCGGGAACCCTCAAAGAAGGGCTCGAAGTGGCCGATAACACACCTGTGGAACCTCGGCGGGAGCGCGCACCGCGGCTTGGTGAAGCCTTCCCCTCCCTCCTCGTCGCCGCCCAGTCGGGCGGCTCCTGGGCGTTCCAGAGCCTCTACCGGACCCTGGCACCACCGGTGGCCGGCTACCTCCGCCTTCAGGGTGCCGACGATCCGGACGACCTCACCAATGAAGTCTTTCTCAACGTGTTCAGTGCCATCGGGTCGTTCAGTGGTGACGAGCCCCAATTCCGCTCGTGGGTGTTCACCATCGCCCATCGGCGGCTCGTCGACGAGCGGCGGCGCGGCGGCCGCCGACCGCAGATCTCTTATGGCGAGTCCGCCGAAGCGGTGGACTCCGGCGGCGATGTGGAGGACGAGATTCTCCGCCGGCTGAGCGTCGAGCGGGTCCGGAACCTCTGCGACCGCCTGGCTCCGGATCAGCGCGACGTCTTGCTCTTGCGCCTCGTCTCAGCCATGACCGTCGACGAAGCCGCCGAAGCGCTGGGCAAGTCCCCGACCGCGGTCAAGGCCCTCCAGCGCCGTGGCCTGGGCGCCATCCGCCGGCTCTTCGAGCGTGAGGGGGTATCGCGGTGACGCCCGACGACGATTACGTAGACGACATGGGAACGCCAGTGCTCGACGACGGGGCCATCGAGGCCTTCTTCCTCGGAACCGGCCAGGCGAGCTGGGGACAGGACCGGGCCCTTCTGACGCTGGCCGAGGAGGTTCTGGTCGCAACCGGCGGACCCCCCCCCCGTCCCAACCGTCCCCTCTTGGCGTTCCTGAACGACCCAACCTCGGCGACCTCTTCCGCCCCCGCTCTGGTGGCCGCACCGACTGTGCCTGCGGACGCCCCGACCCCCTGGCGACCCCGGCCTGCCGAGCCCCCGGTGAACCCTACCGAGCCGACCAACCTGCGGCTCCTCTCCCGCCGGTTGCGCCTGACGGCGGGCATTGCCGCCGGCGTCGGGATCGCGGCCGCAGCCCTCGCCGTGGCGGGAACGACCGGTGTCATTCCCGATCCGGCCATGCGGACAATCGTCCGAGTGGTCGAGGCGGTTACCCCGTTCGAGCTCTCCGAGCCAAGCGAGCCGCCGCTGCCGGCGGCGCCTGTCCCACGGCCCGGCAC
>JAIVIH010000394.1 GCA_020200615.1 Actinomycetota bacterium
GGCGGGCGACGGTGGTGCTCGCCTCGGCTGGCGGGAATACGGTCGAGGCGATCGCCCGGCTGGTTCAGACCTCGCCCGATCGCGTGCGGGAGATGATCCACCGATTCAACGAGCTGGGGCTGGTGTCGCTGGACCCTCAGTGGGCGGGTGGCCGTCCCCGCCGGATAACGACTGAGGACGAGGCGTTCATCGTGGCGACGGCCACCGAGCGACCGGAGAAGCTGGGGAGGCCGTTCACCCGTTGGAGCCTGCGCAAGCTGCGCCAGTACCTGGGGGACAACCCGGTGCGGGTCGTGCGCATCGGCAAGGAGCGGCTGCGCCAGATCCTCGACCGCCACGGGGTGACGTTCCAGCGGACCAAGACCTGGAAGGAGTCCAACGACCCGCACAAGGAACAGAAGCTGGACCGCATCGAGGAGGTGCTGCGGGAGCACCCGGACCGGGTCTTCGCCTTCGACGAGTTCGGCCCCCTCGCCGTGCACCCCGTCGGCGGCTGCTGCTGGGCGGCGCGCACCAAGCCCCAGCGGCTTCGGGCCAACTACCACAAGCACTGCGGGGTGCGGCAGTTCCACGCCTGCTACTCGGTGGGCGACGACACGATGTGGGGCGTGGTGCGGGCCAAGAAGGGGACAAACAACACGCTGGCGGCCATCCGCTCCTGCCGGGCCGCCCGCCCCGACAGCGAGCCGATCTACGTGGTCCTGGACAACCTCTCGGCCCACAAGGCGGCGAAGATCCGGGACTGGTGCGCCGAGCACAACGTCGAGCTGTGCTTCACCCCGACCTACTCGTCATGGGCCAACCCCATCGAGTGCCACTTCGGCCCCCTGCGGGACTTCGTGCTCAACAACTCGGACCACTCCAACCACAGCGTGCTGACCAAGCGGCTGCACGCGTACCTGCGGTGGCGCAACACACATGGCAGCGATCCCGCGCTGCGAGAACGGCTTCGGCGTGAACGGGCGAGGCTTCGATCTGAGCGCCAGCGTCGCTGGGGCCGGGCTGCAGCGCCCATCGCACCGCTCCGTCCATCGAGGAAACGGCCGCTCTGATCAACGCGCCCTTGAACCGGTCTGAACGTCCGACATCTCCTTGCAGGGCGCAACTCCTGCGTGAAGTAGGCGACACACCGCTACGTCTCGCTGATTCACTTCACGGCTTATTGCATATCATGTGCTTTGAAACGCGCGAACGTTTGTGGTCAGGGCACTAGCTTCACCTGCCGTTCACCTCCGGTATCCATGAGCGTCACCCGGCGTGGTTAGGTTCACCGGGCAACCATGGTGACGTCGTGACCGACCAGTCCTCGTCCGACACCGCAGCCGCCGTGCTGATCCCGCGCCTGGGCCAGACGGCCGCCGACGCCCAGCCTGCGGACGCGGCGGACCGCGAACGCCCTCTCGTCCTCGATATCCGGAACCTGAGCGTCTACTACGGCGCCTTCCGCGCCGTCCGTGACGTGAACCTGGAGATCCGGGGAGGCCAGATCACCGCCCTGATCGGCCCGTCCGGCTGCGGGAAGACCACCGTCCTGCGGAGCTTCAATCGCATGCACGACCTGGTCTCGACGGCGAGGGTCGAGGGCGAGCTGCGCTACCAGGGCACCGACCTCTACGGGCCGGAGATCGATCCCGTGGAGGTGCGGCGGCGGATCGGAATGGTGTTCCAGAAGCCCAACCCCTTCCCCAAGTCCATCTACGACAATGTCGCCTTCGGGCCCAGGACGGCGAAGTTCAAGCTCGACCTGGACGACTGCGTGGAGCAGGCCCTGCGCAAGGCGGCCCTGTGGGACGAGGTCAAGGACCGCCTGAAGTCCTCCGCCACCCAGTTGTCGGGAGGCCAGCAGCAGCGGTTGTGCATCGCCCGCACCCTCGCGGCCCAGCCCGACGTGATCCTGATGGACGAGCCCTGCTCCGCCCTCGATCCGGTGGCGACGATGCGGATCGAGGACCTCATGCAGGAGCTCAAGGCCGACTACACCATCGTGATCGTCACCCACAACATGCAGCAGGCCGCCCGCGTGAGCGACATGACCGCCTTCTTCACCGCCGAGGTCAACGAGCGCTCCGACACCCGCACCGGCGTGCTGGTGGAGTACGACCGGACGGAGAAGATGTTCACCCGACTGGGCCGGTTGGCGGAAGGGGCGGTGGGAGGAGCGGTCGCGGCCCTGATCGGGGACGACCGGGGACGGGCCCTCGCCGTGGTCGCCGGCGACGACCGCATCGACGCCCAGTTCGTGGCCCTCGAGGAGCGGGCCTACGCCCTCGTCGCCCAGCAGGCACCGGTGGCCGCCGACCTGCGGTTCCTCATGTCGGCCCTGCGGGTCATGGCGGATTACGAGAAGACCGGGGACCGGGCCGTGGCCGTGGCCAAGATCGCCCTGGCCGACTGGCCGCGGGAGTCGGTGGCCATCCGGCTGCTGGGGCGGATGGGCGACCTCGCTCTCAGCCTCGTGGCCGCGGCCCGAGCGGCGTGGGTGCAGCAGGATCTGGTATTGGCCGCCGGCCTCCAGCGGCGGGACGACGACCTCGACGCGTGCTACCGCCAGCTCACCGCCCACCTCCTCGGCCAGCACGCGCCCGACGTGAGCGTCCTCGTCCTCAACGCCCACGCCGCCGGGCGCAACCTGGAGCGGATCGCCGACCACGCGGTGATGATCGGTGAGCGAGTCAGCTACCTGCTCACCGGCGATCCCAGCGCCCTCGCGGCCGAGATCGGGTGACGGCGACCGAGAATCGCCCCAAGCGCCTTCGGGTCGCTTTATCGTGACGGGATGCGACTGGCTCCATCAGAGATCGCCTTACTTGCAGTCGCGTTGCTCCTCATCGTGGTCGTCGTGTGGGCCATCCGAGCGCGACGGGGCACGGTCCGGCGCGTGATGTCCCTCGCGGCACGCATGGGCGAGGAGGGGCTGGAGCTCGAAGGCCGCGGCGGTCTCGAGCGCATCCTCTCCCAGCTTGAGCGGACCGCGGGCGTCGCCATGGCCAAGGTGGAGGACGGGCGGCAGGCCCAGGATCGGCTGCAACTGGCCCTGGCCGCGGTGGCCGAGGGTGTCGTCGTGTGCGACGAGCAGGGTGAGGTCGTCTTCCAGAACGAGCAGGCTCGGCGGATCATCGGCATGAACGAGACCGAGGCCCTGGCCCAGGACGCGGTGACCCGGCTGCTCAAGGGGGCGGCCGAGGGACAGCGGGGCACCGACACCCTCGAGCTGTACGGTCCGCCGCGGCGGACGCTCTGGATCGAGGCCAGCCCCCTGGAAACCGACTGGCGCGGGCTCGGCGGGGTGGCCGTCATCGAGGACGTCTCCGAGAAGCGCAGGTTGGAGGCCGTGCGGCGGGACTTCGTGGCCAACATGTCCCACGAGCTCAAGACGCCGGTGGGCGCCCTCGGGCTCCTGGCCGAGACCCTGGCCGACGAGGAGGATCCCGAGATCGTCAACCGGCTGGCGTGGCGGATCCAGGCCGAGTCCCAGCGGGTGGCGAGGATCATGGACGACCTCCTCGACCTCAGTCGCATCGAATCGGAGGAGACACCCACGCGTGAGCCGGTCCCGGTTCACCTGGTCGTGGCCCAGGCCGCCGAGCGCGTGCGGTCGGCGGCCGAGCAGAGGAACATCCGCATCCGCATCGGGGAGCCGCCCCACCAGCTCACGGTGCTGGGTGACCGCCGTCAGCTCATCTCCGCCCTCTACAACCTCATGGAGAACGCGGTGAAGTACTCCGAAGACGGTTCCGTCATCGAAGTGGGCGGTCGCACCGACAGCCAGTGGGTCGAGCTCCGGGTCCGGGACCGCGGCCTCGGCATCCCCGCCCACGACCTCGAGCGCATCTTCGAACGCTTCTACCGGGTGGACCGGGCCCGGGGGCGGGACACGGGCGGAACCGGGCTGGGCCTGGCCATCGTCCGCCACGTGGCCACCAACCACGGCGGCGACGTGCTGGTCGACTCGCGGGAGGGCCAGGGGTCGACCTTCACCCTGCGGCTTCCCGCCGGTCCTCCGGGCCTGGCCGCCGCGCCTACGCCTCCGGCCGCGGCCGGGAACTGAGGCTGACGGCCATGACCGATCCCCAGACCACGGTGCTCGTGGTCGAGGACGAGGAGTCCTTCGTCGATGCGCTGGCCGTGGGGCTGAAGCGGGAGGGTTTCCGGGTGCAGGTGGCCAGGGACGGGGTCGAGGCCCTGGCCCTGTTCGACGCCGTGCGGCCCGACCTGGTCCTGCTCGACGTGATGCTCCCCCGCATCTCCGGGCTCGACGTCTGCCGTGAGATCCGCAGTCGCTCCCGCGTGCCCATAATCATGGTCTCGGCCAAGACGTCGGAGATCGACACCGTGGTCGGGCTGGAGGTGGGCGCCGACGACTACGTCCCCAAGCCCTACCGCCTCCGCGAGCTGGTGGCCCGCATGCGAGCGGCCCTGCGCCGGGCCCCGAAGGCGGAGGAGACGCCGTCCCCCGCCTCCCTGGAAGTGGGCGACATCGCCCTCGACGCCGGCCGCCACGAGGTCTTCGTGCGGGGTGAGCCCGTCAGCCTCCCCCTCAAGGAGTTCGAGCTGCTCGAGCTGTTGCTCGAGAACGCCGGGCGGGTCCTCACCCGGGACACGCTGATTGACCGGGTGTGGGGCCACGACTACGTGGGCGACACCAAGACCCTCGACGTCCACGTGAAGCGCTTGCGGGCCAAGATCGAGGCCGACCCCTCCTCCCCGACGCGGATCATCACCATCCGTGGGCTGGGGTACAAGTTCGCTCGATAGTCTGGCTCGGCCATGACCATCGACCTCGATCAAGACCGGGTCGAGGGAGCCGAGGGGCGCGTTACCTGAACCGGGAGCTTTCCTGGCTCCAGTTCAACGCCCGGGTCCTGGCCCTGGCCGAGGACCGCAGCCTTCCCGTGCTGGAGCGGGCCAAGTTCCTGGCCATCTTCGGGGAGAACCTCGACGAGTTCTTCCAGGTGAGGGTGGCCGCCCTCAAGGACCAGGTGGCCGCCGGCCTGACGCCCACCTCCCCGGACGGGATGACCCCGCTCGAGCAGCTCCGGGCCATCCGCATCGAGGTCTCCGAGCTCGTCCGTAGGCAGGTCGCCACTTTCGTCGGCGAAGTGGTCCCCGACCTCTCGGACGTGGGCGTCGTTCTCTCCGACTGGGAGACGCTGGACGACGACGACCGGGAGTACCTGGTCCGGGTGTTCGAGGACCGCATCTTTCCGGTGCTGACCCCTTTGGCCGTCGACCCCGGCCATCCCTTCCCCTACATCTCCAACCTTTCGCTGAACCTGGCCGTGAGCGTGCGGGACGGCACCACCGGGGAGCGCCGGTTCGCCCGGGTGAAGGTGCCGCCCCTGCTGCCCCGGTTCGTCGTCATGCCCGACCGGGAGCGGTTCGTGGCCCTGGAGCTGGTGATCGCCGCCCACCTCGGCGCCCTGTTCCCGGGCATGGAGATCGAGAGCAATCACGCCTTCCGCGTCACCCGCAACGCCGACCTCACGCTGGAAGAGGAGGATGCCGACGACCTTCTCGCTGCCGTCGAACTGGAGCTGCGCCGCCGCCGATTCGGAAGGGCCGTGCGTCTCGAAGTGGACAGCCAGATGTCGGACGAGATCCGCGACCTGCTCATGCGCGAGCTCGAGCTCGGCCCCGAGGACGTGTACGAGGTCGAGGGGCCGTTGCAGCTTGGCGGGCTGTGGGCCGTGCACGCCATCGAGCGGCCCGAGCTCAAGGACGATCTGTGGGTGGGTGTGACCCAGCCCAAGCTGGTCGACGCCGACGGGGATCCGGTCGACATCTTCGCCGTCCTCCGTGACCAGGACGTGCTCGTTCACCATCCCTACGACTCCTTCACCACGTCGGTCGAGGCCTTCATCGAGCAGGCGGCCACCGACCCCCACGTGCTGGCCATCAAGCAGACCCTGTACCGGACTTCGGGCGACAGCCCCATCGTGAAGTCGCTGATCCACGCGGCCGAGGCGGGGAAGCAGGTGGCGGCCCTGGTCGAGCTCAAAGCCCGCTTCGACGAGCAGGCCAACATCGCCTGGGCCAAGGCCCTGGAGGATGCCGGCGTCCACGTCGTCTACGGCCTGGTGGGGCTCAAGACCCACACCAAGACCGCCCTCGTGGTCCGGGACGAGGGCGACGAGATGCGCCGCTACTGCCATGTGGGGACGGGCAACTACAACCCCAAGACGGCCCGGCTCTACGAAGATCTCGGCCTGCTCACGTCCGACCCCGACCTGGGCGCCGATCTGACCGAGCTTTTCAACTACCTCACCGGCTACAGCCGCCAGCAGGAGTTCCGCAAGCTGCTGGTGGCGCCCGTCTCCCTCCGGGCCGGGATCGTGCGGATGATCGAAGCCGAGCGGGACGCACCCGACGGCCAGGGCCGCATCGTCCTGAAGATGAACAGCCTGGTGGACGCGGCCGTGATCGACGCCCTCTACGCCGCCTCGCAAGGGGGCGTGAACGTCGACCTCATCGTCCGGGGCATCTGCTGCCTGCGGCCGGGCGTCCCCGGCCAGTCGGAGAACATCCGGGTCCGGTCGATCGTGGGCCGCTACCTCGAGCACTCCCGGATATTCGCCTTCGGCACCCGTGAGAGCCGGCGCTACTACATCGGCTCGGCCGACCTGATGCCCCGCAACCTGGACCGCCGGGTGGAAGCGGTCGTCCCCGTGAAACCGGGCGAGTTGCAGGACCGCCTCCAGGAGATCCTGGACGTCAACCTGGCCGACGACACCCTGGCCTGGGCCCTGGGGCCCGACGGGTCCTGGGCCAAGGTCGAGACCTCCGAGGGCGTCAACACCCACCTCCGGCTGCAGGAGCTGGCCTATGAGCGCGCCCGGCGCCGCCGGCTGACCGACGCCCAGCGTGGCTGACCGGCTCATCGAACGGGAGGTCAAGCTCTCGGCCGGCGCCGACTTCGAGCTTCCCGACCTGCACGGCCTGGCCGATGGTGTCATCCCCGTCCCCCTGGAGACGCGGGACCTGGACGCGGTGTACTTCGACACCGCCGATTTCCGCCTCGCCCGCTGGGGCGTCTCCCTGCGCTTCCGATCCGGCGACGGCACGACGTGGACGGTGAAGCTCCCCGAGGGCGAGGAGGGCCCGGCGCTGGTGCGGCGGGAGGTCCCGTTTCCGGGGCCCAGCGG
>JAIVIH010000395.1 GCA_020200615.1 Actinomycetota bacterium
CACGGTGCCTCGGGTGGCCCTTCCGACTGGAGCTGCCAGTGCCGAACGACCCGCTCAATGCCGATCGGGTACACGGTGAGCGCGCCATCGCCGTCGATGTGTAGGCGCAGGAAGTGCTTCAAGTCGGCGTGGTGCAGAGGCGCATAGGCCTCGTTGCCGTGAAACCCGAGGCAGTTCGTGGCGAACAGGTAGCCCGACATCCCCAACGTCCCCCCCACTCCGCCGAGCACGGTCACCAGGCCGAGAAAGGTCAGCAACGACGGGGCGCCTTCGAGGCCGACGGCCGACGACAGGCGAGACGCGGCCACCATCACCCCGGCCACACTGAACATCTGGAGCGACGAGTGCACCAAGCCGAGCAGGAATCTCGTGAGGCCACTGGCCTCGTGGGCGAAGCGGACCATGGCGGCCATGATCACGAATATCACCAGGACGAGGAGGAACGCGGTGGGGGTCTCCCACACCGCCTGCCTCAGATCGCCGAGACCCAAGCCCACGTGGCGTTCCTCGAGGTGGAGGCCGAGCATGAACGCCAGCAGCACCTGAACTCCACCGAAGACCGCGGCGAGGGGCAGGTTGTACGGGGGAAGTAGCCACACCCGCTTCCTGAGGCGCTTGGAGACCGCGGCCGACGGAAACGTCGTCGCCCGGCGGTACCTGCTCTGACCCGATTCGCCCCCGACCTCCAGGTGCTCGGGAAGCTGGTGGGTCGGATGGAGGAACGCTCCCCCGCCGCCGGACGTGATGTGGTGGCGCGGGCCGGACTCCTCCTTGTACCGGCAGTAGTGGTGGCGTCCGCTCTTTAGATGCAACAGGACGCTCGCGCCCGTCGGCTTGATGACCTCGCGCTCGATGTATTCGAGGTTCCGATCGGAGTAGATCTCCGAGCTGCTCCGACCGCTCTCGACCTCCTTGGCCATGCACAGCACGATGCGGTCGCCAGTCTGCACCTCTTCTTCGGCGATCTTCTGGAAGTAGGTCAGCTGGGCCTCGTCAAGGTAGGCCCCGAACTGGATGTCGATGCCCCACAGCCACCAGCGGTGCGGGAGCTTGACCGCGAAATAGCTCCGCTCCTGCGCTGTCTTCCACCCACCGATCGATCGCCTCCGGCAGAAGACGCTGGTGAAGTTGACGAGGCCGTCGTACCAGTCGTGGCTGCCGGGAATGGCCAGGAGCTCGGGGCTGTCCTCACCGACGCACGGGAGGGCGGAACGGTAGGGGCCGAGCATCCGGTTCTCGTACTCCACCCGCTTCGGGACCGGGTACACCTGGTCGCCTCCCATGACCAGCAGGCGGCCTCGCTGGGTAGGATGGGAATCCCCGGCCCAGGAAAGGTCGAGCTTCTCGGTGGCCAGCAGCCGGGCGACGGTGTACGTCGAGTTCCAGCCGTCCCCCAGGTCGGCCACGTAGTCCAGCCAGAGCTCGGCCTCCCCCGACCGGTCGAGCACTTCGGCCGGCACCAAGGCCTGAAGCTCACGGCTGTCGGCGTAAGAGCTGAAGATGCCGGACAGGACGACCCGCACGGCGGTGTCTAGGAGCTGGTGGGGATCCAGCCAGCGGACCATCGGGCGGCGGACGAAGCCCAGCTCGGCCTGCGTCTCGGAGGTGGGCCGCGGTGGGCAGCCGTGCTTCACGTCGGGTGTCTCGGGCACTCGGGCCATTCTTCCCCGTCCCGACAGGACGGCGCTGTCATCCGCGTTCGTTAGCCTCCGGTCGTGGCCGCTGACCCCTCTGTCTCTCCGGAGGTCATGGGCATCCGGGATCTGTACCGGCGAGCGTCGGTGGCCGTGTCGCGTGGCCTTCGTGGGCAGGTGTGGATCCGAGCGGAGCTCAGCGCCATCCGCGAGCACAACCTTCACTGCTTCATCAAGCTGGCCGAACCCGCTCGCGACGGGAGCGAGGGCGATGCCGTGCTCGACGTCGTCATCTGGCGTTCGACGTGGCACAGGACCCGCCAACAGCTCGAAGACCGCTCTCTCGTCCTCCGGGAGGGCATGACCGTGACCCTGCGGGGTGAGCTTCGCATCCGCTCCGAGAACGGCCGCATGCAGCTCGAATGCACTGCCCTCGACACCGATGCCCTGCTGGGCGAGCTGGCGGCGCGCCGCCTGGCCCTGCGCCGCACCCTCGCCGCTGAGGGGCTCCTCGACCGGAACCGGGGTCACGCACTTCCCCCGCTCCCCCTCCGTATCGGCCTCGTGGCCAGCCACCAGAGCGAGGGCTACCGGGACTTCCGAGGGGTCCTCTCCGCTTCGGGGTTCGGCTTCGTGCTGACGGAACGGCCGGTCCTGGTCCAGGGCGTCTCGGCGCCGCCGTCCATTGCCGCAGCCGTCGAATCCCTGGCGAAGGCGCCGATCGACCTGATCGTGCTCGTTCGGGGCGGAGGAGCACGCGCCGACCTGGACGCTTTCGACCACGAGCTGGTGGTGCGGGCGATAGCCGCCGCCGCCCTCCCCGTGTGGACGGGCCTCGGCCACACCGGCGATCGCTGCCTTGCCGATGACCTCGCCCACGCCAGCCACGCCACACCCACGGCCTGCGCCCAAGCCCTGGTGTCGCTGGTCTCCGATTTCGCGGCGGGCATAGTCGCCCGTTCACAGCGGCTGCAAGAGCTCGCCCGTATCGCAGGCGCGGCCGCCGGCGCCGACCTCGAGGCGAGGAGGCGATCGCTCACCCACAACACGAGGGCCCAGCTCGACCGCTGTGCCTATGGGCTCGCAGGCCGGGCCCGCGGGCTCGAGCTCTCGGGGCGCCGCAACGTGGCCCACATCGAGGCGGCGGTGGCGGTCAAAGCTCGAGAGCTTCCCGAAGCCG
>JAIVIH010000146.1 GCA_020200615.1 Actinomycetota bacterium
TCCACATCGTCCGCGGCTTCATCGTCGGCCACACCTCGAACACTGCCCACACCCCACCAGAAGGAGGGCGAATGACCCCTTCCTGCCGGCCCGCAATTGGCCGTTCGACACCAGTCACCTAGTACCCCGCCGCGGATCAGCCCCGGGCGTCGTGCAGCATGCCGATCAGCTCGCGGCGGACACCGTCGGCTGTCGTCTGTTCGGTCCGGAAGCCGATGCGGAGGGCTTCCCGCCGGTCGCCGCCCAGCTCGGCCACCACCTCGAAGCCGTACCTGTCGACCGCCGTCATCGACGCCGCGACCACGTCGGTACGGCCGGCGTCGTGGTGGCAGAGGGTGACGAGGGCGTCGGCGTGGTCGGTGTTCATGTGGCCGATAATCCCGGCCGCGGCGGCGGTGAGCGGATCCGGTCGGGCGGCGGCGTAGGCGTCGGACTCGACCCAGCTCATCCGGCCGAACCCACCGACGTAGCGGACCGCGGTCACCGTCAGCCGTAGGCAGCGGAAGTCGCCGTAGTCGACGTAGAAGGCGGCGGGGTTGGCTTCCAGGTAACCGGCCCGGGCCTCCGCCCGCTCGGCCGCATCGGTGACCTCGGCGACGGTGCCCAGGAGAGTCACCCGCCCCGACGCCAGCGGGTCGGCCCCGTCGGGCGTGTCCTCGACCACAAGGAGGCTGGCCCGCGGGTCGGCGTCCAGGTTGCGGGTGTGCTCGGCCATGGTGCTGACGAAGAAGCTGGGGTTCCCGGCGGCGTCGAGGCCATAAGCGACCACCGAACCGAAGGGCGTCCCCGCGGGCTCGATGGCGATGGTCGAGAGGGCGCCCCGGCCCTGAGAGGCCACCAGCGTCCGCGCCCGCTCGGCGTGGCTGGGCTCGGGAGGCGCGGGCCGTGCTCCGCCAACCTCGGCCTCGGCCGGCGGATCCCATCCCGGGATGATGTGGCCGGCGCTCATCGAGCCGGCACCGCGACCCACACCGCGTAGTGCGTCATCCACGGAATCAGAGCGTCCAGGCGCTGGTCCCACGCCCCTATCCGGGCCATGGTTCGCGGGTTGTTGAACGAGAACAGGCGGCGGAAGACCGCGGGTCGGATGTGAAAAGCGATCTCATAGGGGAGGACGCCGAAGCGCTCCTCGCTCACCAGCTCGAGCCCGGCGGCGTCGAAGGCGGCCAGGTTCCGCTGGCGGCCCTTGAAGAAGTACCGCTCCCTGCGCCGGTCGAGGAGGCTGATGGCGAAACACTGAGGACAAGCCAGACGAGCCTCGATGATCACCACGCGACCGTCCGGCCCCACCACGCGGGAAGCGGCCCGCAGGAAGCTCTCGGGATCGTCGATGTGATGTAGGAGGTTCTTGGCCACGACCACGTCCTGGCTGGCCGCGGGCATGCCCACAACGCTCTCGGTCGCGTCGCCGACCAGCAGCGTGCCGCGGACGGCGGAGCGGGCGATCTCGGTGGCGGTAGTGCTCAGGTCGGAGCCGGTGTAGCGGAGGTCGAGCTGGCGACGCTCCGCCATCCGCTCGAGGGCCGCGCCCAGGAACCCTTCACCGCACGCGGGCTCGACGATGCGCAAGACGTCGCTACCGGCGCGCGAAGGAAGGGCAAGATCGAGGACCTTGTCGGCCAGGCGATCCCAGAACGAAGAGAACAGCGGATGAGCCAGTTGGTCACGTACGACCGTGGCCTGTTTGACGTAGTGCTCGTCGTAGTACGAACGCTGAAAGTCCTGATGGGATGTACTGACGGCTTCCTCCACAACGTCGTTCACGCCTACGCCAGGTGCCCCGACGCTACCGGAAGGGCGTGCTACCGTGCCGCGCCGGCGATAGCTCGCTCACTCAGGCTGGTCAGCACTCATCGTGGCTCTTTCCACCGCCACCCCACCGCTCGAGGACGACGCGGCTTCGTCGACACCGGTGCGGTCCGGGGCCGCTAGACCGGTTCCCTTTCGGTACCGCCCCTGGCCGCAACGGCGGGGACTTCGGTGGGGTGCGGTCGCCGGAGCCGTGATCGTCCTCATCGTCGCCGTCGTGGGTTTCGCCGACGCGTGGGCCCACGGCGGTCTGCCCCTCGACGGTCAAGGCGAGTCGCTCTACATCCGGCTGAGCCTCGAGCAGTGGCGCGAGCTGGGGCGGCTCGCACCGTGGCTGCCCGAGCAGTGGGCGGGCACGCCCATATGGACTCTCGTTCCCTCCTTCCCCGTCGTCGTCATGCTGCCCTTCGCCGCCGTGTGGGGATCGGACGCGGCGGTCAAGATCGGTTGCCTGGGCGCCCAGGTGGCCGGGGCGCTGGGAACCTATGTCCTGGCCCGAAGCCTCTGGGGTCGCACCCCGGCGGCCACCCTCGCCGGCCTCTGTTACGGACTGGCGCCGGTGTTCATCTCCCAGGCGTTCTTCGGCGTCGACCGCGCCGCGTGGGTCATAGGGCTCACACCCTGGGTGGCGTGGTCCCTGAGGCGGTCGCTGCGGGGCGAGGGCGGCAAGCGCGGTCTACGGCCCATGGTGACGGCCGGCGTGCTGGCCGGGCTGTGCGTCCTCCAACAAGCTGAACAGGCCTACTCGCTGGTCCTGCTCTGCGGTTGCCTGCTGGCCGTCGAGCTGCGCCGGGCCGGTCAGGGGGACTGGCGGAACGGTACCGGGCAGAGCCGCGGCGCGGTGATGCTGCGGGCGGCGGGAGCGGGAGGCATCGGGCTCGGCCTGGTGGCTCACTGGATGCTTCCCTTCATGTCCCTGCAACGGTCCTTCTACCTGACGCCGCCCGGACTGGTTTACCAGACCCTGCTTGAGGGGGTGGGTGGTGACCTCGCCCGAAATCCGGG
>JAIVIH010000147.1 GCA_020200615.1 Actinomycetota bacterium
CGGCTTATCGGGCGGTATCTCACCGACGGCGTTGTTACCGGTCGGTCGTCCTAGTTGCTCGGACTGTTCGGGGCGCTTCCCGACGCTCGCGATCCCTCTCGGCCCATGTCTCCGGCGGGGGCCCTACCCCGCCGTGCCACGGTTATTCCGGGACAGCGGGTGTCCGGCGGGCCAGCTGTGTCAGCCGGCCGGGCACCTGGTCGAGAGAGTGACACGATGTGTGTCACATCAAATCGCCAACGCAGTGTCGTCAGACGGCGTTGCGAGCACCCCGACCAGGCGAGCTCAACCAGGGTGGCGGTAGCTGCTGTTGGTCAGTGCAGGAGCACCCGGACGACAGCTCGTCCGAAACGATCTGGGGGGGGCGCCCACGGTCAATCACTTTCCGCAGGACGGGCAGGACCGGGTGGTGTCCGGCGTTCCTGGTCGGGGTCGCTCAGGCAACGAAGTGCGCGGCCTGCCGCGCTTGGCGGAGGAAACCTGACCAGCATCGTTGCGTCGTAGACATGTCGCCGGGCGAAAGGTTATCGCTTGCCATTGAAGATCGTCTCCCGCTATAGAGTTCCTTTGGCTTCGACGCCGCCTCCTGGGTTCCTGACCCAGAGTCGCGGCTCGCCTCTGCTCTTCTTGTTTACGGCCATGTCGGATACGAACCAGAGGGACCCGTCCGCAGTCCATGCGAAGCCGTTCAGGGCGTCGGTCCCCGCAGGATTAAGGGCCTCGACCGGGCCGCCTGACAGGCTGCGGACGAACAGGGAGCCATTGTTGAGGTAGGCGACTTGACCGTTCGGAGACGCCCGGACGGCATCGTCAAGCTCCGCGACAACCTGAGCGAATTGTCCGGTGGTCAGATCAACCCGGTAGAGGGAGGGATCGTCCGGGCAGCCCTTCTCGTCGGCCCTGACCGCCGACACGAGGACCTGATCCGAACGCCCGGTAGGGACCACGGTCGTTGCCTGCTGGTCCCCGAGGTCCACTTCGAGATTTGTGGCCTTGCCCGCCTGCCAAAGTGACAGGTGCCCGACCCGCAGAGCCGCATCAGTCCCGGGTCCCGAGTCCCCCGGGCACTGCTTCAGGGTTTTTGGCTCGCCGTCCTTGGTGATGAACGCGACGCCGTCGCCGGTGGCCGCGGCCGAGACAACCTGGCTATCGCGGGTGGGGCCTGTCACTTGACCGCTCGTGGCGTCCACCAGGACGAGGCGCCCATCGTCGATGAAGGCGACGGTCCGACCGTCCGACAGCGCAGCGAGGCCCGACGTGAAGTTGCCGGTGGGGGCCAACGTCCGCGTCGTGCCCGTCGCCAGGTTCGTCGCTTTGAGCCCGCCTCCGCTGCTGCTGGTCCACAACAGCTTGTCTCCGAGGACCAGCATCTCGGTGTAAGACCGGACGTCCGCCGGGCGAACGAGGTCCCGACGGTCAGGCTTGCCGATGTCGACCAAGGTGATCGACCCCGACGTCAGGCTCTCCTGCATACCGACGGCGAGTGTTCCGGCCACCACGGGCACCATCCCGGTGACCCGCTGGGTGCAGTTTTTCGTCGGAGACCTGTCGGCCGTCGGCATCGACAATCACAAGGGTGCGGCTCTCCAGGAGTGACGTCCCCGAGGCCCGTAGCTTAGTTTAGTTACGTTAAGTTAGCGTCGCTGGCCCAACCGCTGGTTCCCGGGCTTCCCTACTTCCTGGCCGAAGCGGTTTGGGCCGTCCGTGCCGAGATGGCCCGGTCCATCGACGATGTGCTCAGCCGCCGTACGCGTGCCCTGATCCTCGACCGTGACGCCACGTTCAGCGCCGCGCCCGGCGTCGGCCGCTTGCTGGCCCCCCATCTGGGCTGGTCTCTCGCCGACGGGGAGGTGGCGCGGTTCGTCATGTCGGCGTGAAAGACACCTCCCCAGCCAAGTGCTCGCCGTCCCTCGACGGCGAGGATCGCAGGAAGTAGCGTCCGTGTTCTTCCAGCAGAGGGGATCCGATGGCAGGTTGGATCGTTCGTCTGAGTCCTCTGCGTCGTCGTGGCCCCGCCAGAGCGGTCCTCGTCGCCACGGTCGGCTTCGTGCTGGCGTCGAGCCTCTCGGCACCACCGGCGGGGGCCGACGTCACCTCGGTCGAGAGCAGCGCCTTCGGCGTGTTGGTCACACCCCCCGGTACGACAATCTCCCTGAACGAGCAACCAGCGGTGTCGTTCTCCAACCCTCCCGGCCCCGCTGGCACCAACAACGCCAGCCAGGCGCTGGCCCAGTCGCCGCCCACAGGAAATCCGCCCGGCTTGTTCTTCAATGCTCAGGGGATGGCGGTGACGATGATGCCGGTTGTCTGACCGGTATCGAGCTTGGTCTGCTCGTTGAACGTCACCGTGCCCAGACCGTTGAACAGGGTGAATGTGGTGTTGGGGCCCGGCTGGTAATTGTCGAAGACCCTGAAGGTGCCAGTGGCCTGGTCCGTAAAGGCCACCTGGCCGAAGGTTGCGGTGCCGGAGGACCCGTCGCCGGTGGCCGTGCACTCGCTGTGCACCTGGAGGGCCGTCAGTTCGTCACTGAGGTAGGCGGCCCGCTCGACGTCGGCGCTGCTCGTCGTGCCGGCGCCGTGGGTCCCCAGGGTGCCGACCTGACCGGTGCTCACCGCCATCCCCTGAGCATTGAAGAGCAAGCCGGGTGGATTTCCTGTGGGCGGCGACTGGGCCAGCGCCTGGGTGGCGTTGTTGGTGCCCGCGGGGCCGGGAGGGTTGGAGAACGACACCGCTGGTTGCTCGTTCAGGGAGATTGTCGTGCCGGGGGGTGTGACCAACACGCCGAAGGCGCTGCTCTCGACCGAGGTGACGT
>JAIVIH010000396.1 GCA_020200615.1 Actinomycetota bacterium
CTTGGTAACCCCCGCCTTGCGGGCGACCCGGCGGACGATCCGCGTGGCCCCGTGGCGGTCGAGGCGCTTCCCCGACCGCGAGAGGAGGACCGCCCAGAGCCGCTCGCCGGCGGCCAGGTCGATGGCCCGACTGCGACGTTGGCCGACTGCGGCATACCCACAATCTGGGCGAAGGCCGTGACGAAGGCCCACGGGCGGATCCTGGAGCGAGTCGGTGCCCATCATGTCGTCTTCCCCGAACACGACATGGGCCACCGGGTGGCCCACCTGGTCGGTGGCGGGATCCTTGATTGGCTCGAGCTGGACGAGGACTTCGCCTTGGTGGAGACGATGGTGCCCAAGGGAATGGAGGGCCAGTCCCTCGGTGAGCTCGCCCTCCGGTCGCGCTACGGGGTGACGGTCGTCTGCATCAAGCCACCCGGACAGCGGTTCACCCACGCGACGCCGGAAACGGTTCTCGATCAGGGCGCAGTCCTTGTCGTCGCCGGCCCAACCAAGAAGGCGGAGGACTTCGCACACCTCAGCTGATGGCGGTTCGCAGGAATCTGCCCGGAAGGACGGTCAAGACGGCCGGATGCTGTGTCTTGTCGGCGCCAGCGTGCTCTCCGCGTCTAGCCGGCCAGCGCTGCGACGGTCGCAATGATCGAGCCGACGACGGCGATCAGCCCGATGGCGATGGGCAGCAGCGCCGCAACTACCGGCGCACCGAGCGGCACACCGGTCCTCATCGCTCGCTGCGTCGCCAAGAACCGTAGGCGTCCACCCATGGCCACAACTCCGCCCACCAGGATGAGCGGGAGCCCGAGCGCTGCGAACCAGAACGATGTGTCCGCGATCGGCCGGCTGCCGGCTACCGCCAGCCCGGCAACGATGAATGCCAACGCCGTACGGCTATAGGCAAGCAGTGTGCGCTCGTTGGCGAGGGACCACCTCGGGTCGGGCTCCTCCCCGTCGGTAGGCCACCAACGCGCACGGTCGTTGAAAGCCACGCACTTCATACTGCCGCAGCCCAGACGTGGTCGGCTCACCCCATGGCTCGCCAACCGTCCACGGCGCCGTGAGTCCGGCGCAGCCAGCCTGCGACAAATGGCCTTGATCGTCTGCCGAGGTGCGTCGTGGTGGGCACCCACCCGACGACAGATCGCCGGAACTCAGCCGCGGCAACCAGGCTGCTGGCAGCCCTCGGAGATGAGGACGGGAAGCCGCAACTGCTATGAGCGGCCGAGACGTCAAGTAGAGGCTGCGGCTGCCGGAGCACATAGATCTGGTCCGTTCCCGGAGCCAACGCAGCCGGTAGCACGAATGGCGCCGGACCCACACTCCACTTGCGGTGTCGACAGGCCGAGCAGAAGCGCTAAACCCGCGAGGACCATCGCGATGCTGGGAAGGGCATCCCTGGGTTACGAGCGGGCCGGCGGTGGGCTTCAGTTGGCGGTCTCCACCCGGCCGCTGCCGGCAACCTTGCGGTCGATGCCACTTCGCTCCTCGTCTAGTTGTCCTTTCCCGACCTGAACGAGCCGAAGCGTGGTGATCAGCCCCAACCCGCCGACGAGGTTGCCGATCACGGTCCAGGCGAGCACGCCCAGCCATTCCAGGTAACCGAACGGTGCCCCGGCCTGGAGGGCGGCGAACATCACCAGGGAAACGACGATGGCGTGGAACAACGACCCGGCGGCTAGAAGAAAGGCGGCCGAAATCGCGGCAACCAGCCTTGCCGGCATCGAGTCCGTGCCCTGCTCCATCCAGGTCATGAGCGTGATGATTGCCCCCCCGAGAATCGACGCTGCGAACGATTCCCACCCCAAGCCGATCTCGGTGTAGTGAGCGGCGAGCTTCAATGCGGTGGGCTGTAGCTTCGGGACCGCCGCCATGACGATGGCCATGATGAGCCATCCTCCGGCCAGGTTGGTCAGCCCGGTGCCGATCCACAGCCGGGCCACCGCTGAGGGTCGGGCCCTGCCGGCGGCGACCGCGGCGACAGGTACCAGAAAGTTCTCAGTGAACAGCTCGCTGCTCGCAAGTGTCAAGGCGATGAAGCCGATACCAAAGGCGATTGCTCCCAGGAGGCTGTTCTCGGTCGCTTGCTCCACCAGCAGCAGGGCGAAGACGCCGATCCCGACGTCGATGCCCCCCACCGCGCCGGTCGCGAATAATGAGGGCCAGCTGCGGCCGAGCCGCTCTTCGCCCTGACTCACCGAGCGGCGGAATGTTGCGGCCAGCTCCTCTGTCATGGCCAAGAGGCTCCCACATAGCCCGCACCGGGACGCGCCCGAAGATCAGTGCCCAACAGGTTGGTCTTGCGACGCGCGCTGCGATCTGCTCACCGATGATTGGCTTCAGGAGGTCGAACCGGGTCTGGGTTGTCGGTCTGTCGGATCGAGTCGGGGTCCCGGTCCCTCACGCCTCCATCGTCGCCCCGCCTGGCGCTGTGCTGGTGAGGAAGAGATCGGGCCAAGGTTCTGACCATCACCGAGGTCGAACATCGGCATCCGTCGACCCCTGAGTCTCTTAGGGTCGGCTCACCTCTGGCCCGACGAGAGGGGCGAGTCGACGGCGTCGGGGCGCAGCGCCTTCAGGAGGTCGACACCCGTGGCGTTCTCCAGCTGCTCGGCGAGCCCGATCACCGCTGCTGGGAGCTGGCCCATGAATCCCGGGATACCGGAGCCCTGACCTCCGCTGTCGATAATCGAGACCTTGCTGATGTCCACCCCGCCCACCGTCGAGACGATCTTGTCGATCAGCTCGGGCAGCATTCGCAGAACGAAGACCCGCTGCGCGTCGGCACCCGCAGCCTGGTAC
>JAIVIH010000001.1 GCA_020200615.1 Actinomycetota bacterium
CCCTTCGTCTACCTGCCCGCCTACGGGGGCCTGCTGGCCGGGATCATCGGGGGGCGGAAGGCGCTGACCGCGCTGGCCGCGTCGGTGGCGGTGGCCCACGTGGCGTGGACCGCACCGGAGCTGCGAGGGCGCCGTCGCCCGCCGTCGTCCGGAGTCTCCAACCGCCCCCGCCTCCGGGTCCTGACCGCCAACCTCCGGTACGGGAACCCCGACGTCACCGCCCTCGGCACGGAGATCGCCGACTCCGGAGCGGACATCGTGCTCCTGCAGGAGCTGGTCGGAGACCACTTGACCGCGCTGAAGGGGGCGGGCGCCTTCGACCGCTACTCCTTCTCGCTGGCGGACCCCCGTCGGGACTCGTTCGGGGGCGGGATCTGGAGCCGCTATCCCCTGTCCGAGGGAGACATCTGGGAGGTCGACGACCACCCCACGGTGCGAGCCACGGCCGACGTGGAGGGCACGCAGGTCCGGCTCTACAACGTGCACGCCAAGGCACCGTCGACCACCAGGTGGATCGGCCTGTGGAAGGCCCAGCTCCGATCGCTGGGCGATGACCTCGCCCGTGATCCGCGGCCGGCCATCATGGCCGGTGACTACAACGCCACGTTCGGTCACAAGCCGTTCCGGGATCTCCTGGCCCGCGGCCTCAGCGAGGCTCACATGGAGGCCGGGCGTGGGATGGCCGCCACCTGGCCTCAGTGGCGCGGGCTGGTGCCGCCGTTCTTCCGGCTGGACCACGTGCTCGTCTCTGGTGACCTCGACGTGCTCAGCGTGCGGGAGGGGAAGGGCGAGGGCAGCGATCACCGACCGGTGATCGCCGATCTGGCCCTACGGCCGTCCGAAGACCGGTAGCTCGGGCGACGTACAGCTGAGGGCAGCTGTGTCACCCCCGGCGAGGGCCATCATCCGTCCGGACGCCTCGTTGAGTCGGATCTCGTCGAGCCGGTCGGTCTGGACGGCAGTGACCAGGGCATCGCGCATGCGGCGGGCCTGATTGCCGTCTGTGGCGAGGACGCCGTCGGCGCCTGCGGCCACGGCCAGCACCGCAGCCTCGTCGAAGTCCCACCGGAGGTTCACCGCCCCCATGCCCAGCGAGTCGGTGATGGCCGCGCCCCGGAAACCCATCTCTCGCAGCAGGCGGTAGGCGGCCGGTGAGACGCTCGCCGGCAGGCCGCGGTCGAGGGCGTCGTAGGCGACGTGACCCATCATCACCACCGGCGCTCCAGCGGTGACGGCGTCGGCGAAGGGACGGAGATCCGTGCTCTCCAGGACGGCCAGGGGCTCGCTCACCGTGGGAAGGTCGAAATGGCTGTCGTCCGTGGCCCGTCCGTGGCCGGGAAAGTGCTTGATGACGGGGGTGACGCCGGCGGAGCTCAGGCCGCGGGCATAGGCGAGGCTGAAGCGGGAGGCGTCCAGCGGGTCGGCCGAGAAGGAGCGGTCGCCCACGATCCCGTCCCACGGGCCGTCGTCCAGGTCGGCCACCGGCGCCAGATTCAGGTCGACGCCTACGCCCGACAGGAAGGTGCCGAGGGACCGGGCACGGTCCTCGACCTCGGCCTCGCTCTCCTCGGCGGCCATCCGGCGGGCCGACGGCGTGTAGCCGATCAGGTCCTCGAAGGTGCGGACCCGACCCGGCTCCTCGTCCGCCGCCACCAGGAGAGGGGCGCGGGAGGTGGCTTTCAGCGTCGACACCAGCCCTTCGACCTGCAGTTCGCTCTGCACGTTGGTGTGGGTGAGGAGGACACCGCCCACGCCCACGTCGACCACCTCGGACACCAGGGGGTCGGCGGACGACGTGGTCTCCGGCAGGCCGACCATCAGCACCCGGCTGGCCCGCTCCTCCAGGCTGGCGGGAGTGCAGGGCGGCGGGGCCGGGGCGTCCCGCGAAACCAGGTCATCCGACTCCTGCGGCGGACGGGACGTCGAGGACCCGCTGGAGCAGGAGGCGGACACGACGGCCAGCACCAGGATCCCCAGTAGTGCCTTCCAGGCCCCCATCCTCACTACGGGGACTTTCCTTTTCCGGCGCCGGGCGTGTCAAGGCGCGAGTCTGTGGGGGTGGACCAGGCGGCGGTGGCGGCGGTGGCCGACCGGTTTTGCGCGGGGCCGGTCGGCGGAGTGGAACGTCAGCCCGGCGGGCACATCCACCAGACCTGGGTGGTGACGACCCGCTACGGCAATTTCGTGCTGCAGCGGCTCAACGACCAGGTCTTCCCCAATTGCGCGCAGGTCATGGAAAACCTGGTGCGAGTGGTCGTGCACCTCGAGCGCCGGATCACCAAGACCCGTCTCCCCGAGCCCGAGCGCCGGGTCCTCCGGCCCATACGGTCTGGCGGCGGGTCGGTCCTCGTCTATGACGACCACGGCCCGTGGCGGGCCTTCCGCCACGTCGACCGGGTCCGCAGCCATGACGTCGTCACCTGCCCCGAGGCTGCCTTCCAGGTGGGCCGGGGCCTGGGGCGCTTCTTCGACGACGTGCAGGATCTTCCCGGAGCGCGGCTTCGTGAGCCGATTCCCGGGTTCAAGGACTTCGCTCGCCGCCGGCACGACTTCGAGCTGGTCGTCGAAGCCGACCCTGCCGAGCGGGCCAAGGGCTGCAAGCGGGAGATCGATGGCGTGCGGCGCTATCACCCCCTCGTCGACGACCTGGTCGGAGCGAAGGCCGCGGGCCGGCTGCGGGAGCGGGTGGTCCACAACGACGCCAAGGCGGCCAACGTGCTCCTCGACCAGACAACGGGCGAGGCCATGTGCGTCGTCGACCTCGACACGGTCGGCCCCGGCACTGTCTTGTACGACGTCGGCGATCTGCTGCGCTCGGCCACCGTCGCCTTCGGCACGAACGGCGATTCGGGGGCGCCGGTGGTCCGGGCCGACCTGCTGGAGGCCGCCCTGCGCGGCTATCTACGGGAGGCGGGCCTGCTGCTGACGGCCGACGAGCTGGCCCTCCTCCCTCTGGCCGGCCCGTTGATGGCCTACGAGAGCGCCCTCCGGTTCCTGACCGACCACCTGGTGGGCGACATGTACTTCCGGGTCCGCCGGCCGGGCGACAACCTCGAGCGGGCTCGGGCCCAGCTGTGGGTGCTGGACGGTCTCCTCCAGGCGTCCGGTCGCGTGGCCGAGGTGGTGCGGCAGGCGGCGAAGTGAGCGACTGCGGCGGCCGAGCTCAGGACTCGGGGTTGTCGGGCAGCCCTTCGTTGAAGACGCGGTACGTCTCGTAGATGTCCTTGCACGCGGCGCACAGCGGCAGGCGGGACGGGTCCCGCTGGGGGATGAACACGACCCCGCACAGCGCCTCGAGGGGGGTGCCGTAGACCCGGGCCTCCATGACCCTGGCCGCCGCGTCTCCCTCGGACTTGACGATGTGGGCGGAGTCGGGCTCGCCGGTCAGCGGCTCGTCATCGGTCCGGGTGATGACGACCTCGCCCACTCCGGGGCTGAGAGGTGCGGTCACGGCTGGCAATCGTACGCGGGGACGGCCCTCACTGGCGACGGCTTTGGTCCCGCCGCAGCACGCGCACCCGGAAGAACGCCGAGCGGTCGGATGACCAGGGTGCGTAGGGCGCCATCACCAGTCCCGCCAGCGTGACCAGGACCGCGTCGTAGTTCACCCGCCACCCGACGAAGTCCCGCCACGCCTGATCGCGGTCGGGCACGACGGGGACATCGGCCGCCGCCATCCGGTCGAAGGCCTCCTCGAACTCGTCCCGGGCGACGGTGATGGGCCCTGAAGGATCGGGATCGGCCTCGTAGGGGATCCCGAAGAAGTCGGCGATGCGGCGGAGAGCCAGGTAGCCGGCCCGCACACACAGCTCGGCCCGGGGTCTCCGCTCCGGGGAACAGGACGCGATCAGGGCGGCGCAATCCAGCACCGCTCCTGACGCCGTCACCCAGGAGTGGTCGGGCTGAGGCGAGCGGAAGAACACCAGCGCAGGAAGTGACGTGTGGGTCTCCTCCAGCTCCACGAACCAGCTCTCCCAGTCGGTGAAGACCTCGTCCAGCTCGTCCAACCAGTCGATCCGGGAGAACCGCTCGAGCATCTCCACACCCGACGGAGGTGAACCCGCTCGAACCTCGAGCAACGTGACCATGGCCTCGCGCCGGGAGAACGCGGCGTACACGCTCGGCAGGTAGGTGATGAGGAGGGCGGCGAGGGTCAGTCCGAGGGCGGCCTCGCTGAAGGCCAGTGCCACCTTGGGCAGGTCGTCGGGTCGGACGAAACCGAGGGTGAACAGCGACGATCCGCTGAGGGTGAAGGCCTCCCGCACGGGCTGGGCGCCGAGGGCCCAGAACATGGCTCCGTAGCCGCCGAGGACGATCACCAGCCACGCCAGGGCCAGGGTGAGCAGGCTCAACGGCCCGTAGAGGGCCATGACCCGGTCGCGGTCCTCGTAGCCGGCAGTTCCGCGCAACCGCAGCCGGAAGACCTTCCGCACGTTGACGAAGATGAACGAGGAGAGCCTGGCCGGGATCCCCCGGGGGAGCACGACGGTGCGCACGGCCGAGCCCACGGTGGCGGCCACCATGACCAGGCCCACGGCGAACACAGCAGGTGGAGTCCGACTTCCATGGGGGCGCAGGTTATGTGTCGGAGGTCACTTCCTCGGTTCTCCTTTTCCCAGTCGTGCGGGTCTGTTCACACGGCGGCTCCGTAACTACAACCCTGTTGTCACTCAGGGCCTGTAAGGTACTACTTGTGAATACGTTCACAAGCTCCGAACCAGAACTCCGGGCCGCCGCCTTCTTCGGCCTGGACAACACACTTATCCCGGGGTCCAGCCTCTACCTCCTGGCCCAAGGGCTGCATCAGCGCGACTTCTACGACAAGCTCGAGATCCTGCGCTTTGCCTGGCAGCAGTGGTTGGTGCGCCGGGGGTCGGAGCCCTGTCCCCGCTTGGCCAGCTCCACGGAAGCGGCCCTCGAGTTCGTGTCCGGACGGGACGGCCCGGCGGTCCGCGCCCTCGCCGCGGAGATCACGGCCGAGCGGATCGTGCCCCAGGTCTACGGGGACATGGCTGCCGTCATCGAAGGCCACCGGGCCCAGGGGGTGCTGACCTTCGTGACCACCGCCGCCCCCACCGAAGTGGCCGAAGTGGTGGCTCAGGGCCTGGGGATGACCGGAGCCCTCGGTACTCGGGCCGAGATCGACGACGCCAACCGCTACAGCGGTCGCCTGTCCGGCGCGGTCCTGCACGGCTCGGCCAAGGCCGACGCCGTGGAGGCCCACGCCCGGGAAGCTGGCATCGACCTGGGCGCGTCGGTCGCCTACTCCGACTCCATCCACGATTTGCCCCTGCTCGAGCTGGTGGGCCGGGCCGAGGTCGTCAACCCCGACCGCCGGCTGCGGCGAGTCGCGGCTGAGCGGGGGTGGGAGGTGCGGCGGGTGCGGCCTTCGTCGGCTGGTACGCCGTTCCCGAGTGCGACCCCGCACGTGGCCCGTCGCCTGGCCGACCTGGGCCTGGAAGCGGCCCTGCGCCCTCACACCGAGAAGCGTCCGGCCACCCGCACCCACCAGTTCGTGGTGGAGGACCCGGACGCGCTCGTGGCCGAGTTGGAGGCCAGCGGCCGGTTCCGGCGCGACACGCGCCTCGGCTCCCTGTTCCACCCGGGCCAGGTCTCCCTCCGGGAGGTCTCCCCCACCCACAGCCTGCACATCACCGTGTCCGAGGGGAACCGGGTGTCTGCGCACCTCGACCGGTACTCGCCCCTGGCCCCGACCCAGCCGGAGCACCGGGCGCGTTACTCGCTGCCCCGCGTCGCCGCCCACAACCTGGCCGGCATGGTGGGGGACATCGGCCGCCTCGTGCCCAGGAGGCGGCGGAAGAAGGCGTGCGCCTGCCCGCCTGAGACAAGGCCGGCCGGCGGGCAGGACTCCGAGCAGGACTGAACGGAGCGGCATGGCAAGCTTTGCCGGAGCTCATGACCAGCGCCGTCATCGTGGACGCCGTCCGTACCGCCGTGGCCAGCCGCAACGGCAAGCTCAGGGATTGGCACCCCGTCGACCTTGCCGCGGAGATCCTGCGGGACCTGCTCGAACGTAACCGCCTCGATCCCGTCCTCGTCGAGGACGTCATCCTCGGCTGCCTGACCCAGATCGGCGAGCAGGGCATGAACGTGGCCCGCAACGCCGTTCTGGCCGCGGGCTTTCCCGACTCGGTGCCGGGCACCACCGTCGATCGCCAGTGCGGATCGTCCCAGCAGGCGATTCACTTTGCCGCCCAAGGGGCCCTGGCCGGCGCTTACGACGTGGTCGTGGCCGGTGGAGTGGAGTCGATGACTCGCGTGTCCGTGGGCTCCACCATCGTCAGCGGCCCGGGCAAGCCCTTCGGACCGAGGATGACGCAGCGCTACCAGCCCGCAGGTGGGCTCGTTCCGCAGGGACCGGCGGCCGAGCTGGTCGCCGCCCGGTACGGCCTTTCACGGGACGTGCTGGACGAGTACAGCCTCGAGAGCCACCTGCGGGCCGCCCGATCAGCGCAGGAGCGTCGCTTCGACGGACAGATCGTGCCCGTGACAGTCGAGGGGCGGCGGGGTAAGCAGCAGTTCCGGGCCGACGAGGGCATCCGCGGCCACGCCACCCTCGCCCAACTCACCGACCTCAAGCCCACTTTCCAGCCGGATGGGGTGATCACCGCGGGAAACGCGGCCCCGATGGGCGACGGGGCCGCGGCCGTTCTCGTCATGAGCGAGAGCCGGGCCGCGGCCTTGGAGGTCCCGGTCCGCGCTCGCTTCGTCGCCTTTGCCGTGGCCGGGGTCGACCCCCTGCTCATGCTGACGGGGCCGATCCCCGCCACCTCCCGGGTGCTGGAGCGGGCCGGGCTCACTCTGGACGACATCGACCGCTTCGAGGTCCACGAGTCGTTCGCGGCAGTGGTGCTGGCGTGGGCGCAGGAGCACGACGTCGACCTGGATCGGGTCAACGTCAACGGCGGGGCGATCGCCCTGGGTCATCCTGTCGGTGCTTCCGGGGCCCGGATGCTGGCCACCCTGCTGGCCGAGCTGGAGCGGGCCGGTGGGCGCTACGGCCTGCAGGTCATGTGCGAGGGTGGCGGCATGGCCAATGCCACCATCATCGAGCGCCTCGGCTGAGGGTCTCCGGTGGCCGACATCATCTTCTTCGTCCTCAAGCTGGTCCTGGCCGTCGCCGTCTTCGCCGTCATCATGCGGTTCGGCATGGTCATGCTGGGCGGGCTCGCCCGCAAGCACGAGCCGCCCGAGGCCGGTGAGCTGCGGCGGGTGAACCTCCGCTACCGGTGCTCCATCTGCCTGACCGAGGTCAAGATGGTCCAGGCCAGCGAAGAGCTCCCCATGCCGCCCCGGCACTGCCAGGAGGACATGGACCTGTTCGCCGGCCCTTACGATTGAATTGTTGGCGGCGAAGCCGCAGACAGCACGGCCCGGCGTGGGGCAGGGGGCCCCCACGCTCGGGAGGAGGGCGGGGTTGGGGCCCCGCCCGGGGCGGCGAAGCCGCAGAAGATTCAGTGGTATTTCGTGGCGGTGATGAAGCCGACGGTGATGAGGGCGAGGCCGGCCATCAGATAGCCATTGCTGGGATCGGGACCCGGGAGGACGTTGACGTAGTTGAGGATGATCGTCAGCATCCCCACGCCCAGGCACGCGAACATGACGATCGGCACCCAGAGCGGGCTCACCTTTTCCGTTCTGGGGACGGGAGGCGTGTAGCGGCCGCTGGCCGGCGGAGTCGTCCGCTTCGTCGCTGCCGGCCGGGGACGGGGAGTGGCCGTCGCCTTGGCCGTGCCGCTCAGGTCGGCGGGAGCGGCCTTGTCGGCATCCTTGTCCGAGGGCGCCTTGGGCGAGGGATTGCGCACGGCGGGCTTGCTCAATGCTTTGGCCGCCGCCTCCTTGGCGCCGACGCCCCGGGCCGCGGTCTTGGCTGCCGGGCCCTCGGCACGACCGCTCGAGCCTCCGGCTTTGCCTCCCGGCCGGCTGCCCTTTCCCTTTGACTTGGTGGACCTTGCCATCGCCTCAGCGTAGGCGACCGATCTCGAGGTGACCATGGCCCGTCGCCAGGTACGGTCACGGAGTGGCGAATCCGGGGCCCAGCACTCCGCTCAAAGGGCCGCTCGGGCCCAGCACTCCGCTCAGAGGGCCGCTCGGGCCCAGGGTGCTGGTGATCGACAACTACGACTCGTTCGTCTACAACCTCGTTCAGTACCTGGGTGAGCTCGGCGCCCGTCCCGAGGTCCACCGCCACGACCAGATCACGGTCGACGACGTCGAGGCTTCAGCCCCCGACGCCGTCCTGATCTCCCCGGGGCCGGGGCGGCCCGAGGACGCAGGCGTCTCCAACCGACTGATCGAGGAGCTGGCCGGCCGGATTCCCATCCTGGGCGTCTGCCTGGGACACCAGTGCATCGGCCAGGTCTTCGGAGGCAAGGTGGTGAGGGCGCCCTCCATCCTCCACGGCAAGACCTCCCAGGTCTGCCATTCGGGCCAGGGCGTCCTCGCCGGGCTGCCCCAGCCTTTCGAGGCCACCCGGTACCACTCGTTGGTCGTCGAGCGGGAGACCTTCCCCGACGTGCTCGAGATCACGGCCGAGACCGAGGACGGGGTCGTCATGGCTCTCCGTCATCGAGAGTTCGCCGTCGAGGGCGTGCAGTTCCATCCGGAGTCGGTGCTCACCCCGGCGGGCAAGCAGCTGCTCGCCAACTTCCTCGCCCTCGCTTCCTGACCCTGAGTAGGGCCGGGCAGGCTTCTACGGGTCGGTAGTCGAGGTCGTCGACGGCATCGTCGTCCGAGTGGTGGTCGGAACCGTGGGTGGGGCGGTGGCCGGAACGGTGGTGGCCGGGGCCGTCGAGGGCGGCCCTGACGAAACGATGAGGGTCACCGTCTCCCCTCGGGCCAGCGCGGAGCCCTCTGCGGGGTCGGTGCGGATGACGCGACCGGCGGCGATGCTGGAGCTGGCGGCCGTGGTCCGGTCGACCTCGAACCCGGCGGCCCGCAGGGTGGCGGCCGCCTCGCTCTCGGGGACGTTGTTCAGCGAGGGCACGGTCAGCTCCTCAGGACCGCTCGAGAGGACGAGGTTCACGGTCGAGCCCTTGGGCGCCTTGGCGCCTCCGGCTGGGTTCTGTTCGACCACGACGTCCTTGGCCGCCCGGGCGTCGGGGCGCGACGTCGTGCGGACCACGAACTCCAGGTCCTCCAGGTCGTCCCTCGCGTCCTCCACGTCCTTGTTCAGGACGTTCGGCACATCGACATCGCCCGGCGCTCCCGCCACCGTGAGCCGCACCGTCGAGCCTTCACGGACGCGGGCTCCTGGGGTCGGGTCCTGCTTCAGCACCTGACCGGGCGCGTTGGCCTCGTTCGGCTCCTGCGTGACCTGCACCTTGAGCCCCACGTCTCGGAGCTGCCTGGTCGCCTCGGCCTGGGGTTTCCCCACGACAGTCGGGACGACGACGTCCTTGCCGCCCCCGACCCCCAGCTCCCTGGCCAGCAGGAACAGCAGCGCTCCCAGGACTGCGAGCAGGACGGCGAGGATGACGATGTAGGTGCTGGTGCGGGCGGGAGGTCGCTCGACCTCCTCTTCGACCAGCACGCTCTCCCGGGACATCATCTGGGTGCCGTCGACGCCGGGCCCGCCCACCTGGGTGACCCCGGTCATGATGCCGGTGGCCGCCGCCCCCGCGGGCACGGCCGCCACGGCCGTCGCCGTCGCCGCGTCGACGGGCTGGCCTTGGGCGAAGCGCAGGAGGTCGGCCCGTAGGGCCTCCGCCGAGCTGTACCGGTCGGTCCGGTTCTTGGCCATGGCCTTGAGGACGATGGCCTCGAAATCGGCGGGCACATCCGGGTTGTGGTGGCTGGGAGGTACCGGCTCCTCGCGAACGTGCTGGTAGGCGATGGCCACCGGATTGTCTCCCGTGAATGGGGGGCGACCCGAGACCATCTCGTACAGCACGACGCCGAGGGAGTACACGTCGCTCCGGGGGTCGATGTCGTGACCCTGAGCCTGCTCGGGGGAGAAGTAGGTGGCCGTGCCCATGACGGCTCCGGTCTGGGTGAGGCTCTCGGCCGGATCCCCGGCGCGGGCGATGCCGAAGTCCGTCACCTTCACCAGCCCCGAGATCATCACGTTCCCGGGCTTGACGTCCCGGTGGATGACCCCGTTGCGGTGGGCGAAACCCAGGGCGCCGGCGATGTCGGCGGCGATCTCGGCCGCCCGGGCCGCCTGTAGCGGGCCGTTGCCCCGGATGAGGTCCCTCAGTGTCCGCCCGTCGACGTACTCCATGACGATGAAGTAGGTGCCGCCCTCCTCCCCCCAGTCGTAGATGGAGACGATGTTGGGGTGGTTGAGGCCGGCCGCGGCCCGGGCTTCCCGGCGGAAGCGTTCGACGAAGGAGCGGTCGGCGGCGAACTCCGGGAACAGCACCTTTAGCGCAACCGGCCGGTCCAGCAACAGATCGTGGGCCAGGTAGACCTCGGCCATCCCGCCGCGAGCCAGATGCCGGTCGATCCGGTAGCGCTCGATGAAGACTTTCTGGGCCATTGAAGGAACCAGCCTAGGCCGGGGTCACTCGGGCGGATCTCCGTCAGCCACCGCTGAGGACCGCTTCCATGACCGCCTTGGCGATCGGAGCGGCCAGGGC
>JAIVIH010000397.1 GCA_020200615.1 Actinomycetota bacterium
CGGGCCCTGCACCCCGCTCAGGGGGCCGCTCGGGCCCTGCACCCCGCTCAGGGGGCCGCTCGGGCCCTGCACCCCGCTCAGGGGTCCGCTCGGGCCCTGGACCTGGTCCAGCCGCCACTTGAGCGTCTGCTCCTTGCCGTCCTCGTCTTGACGGGGGACGCCCAGGGTGTCCAGAAGCTCGTGGGCCCGTGTGACGTACTGCGGCCCGCTGCTCCGATTCTGGAAAAGCATGAGCCGGTCGCTCAGGGCGTAGGGAGCGAAGACGCCCGCCCGGGGGATACCGAACAGGTCCAGCAGGTCGTGCGCCGACTTCTCCTGCCACAGGCGGGGCTCGAAGTCCCGGTGGTACAGCTCGGCCGCGGCGTAGGCGATGGCGTCGGCGTTGGCGTCGTCCAGGCTGCCCCCGAACCTCTCGGTCAGGTCGTTCAACAGCCGGCGGTAGAGCTCGGTCATGTCGGGAGGCTTCGCTGCCTCCGGTGCTTCGGAAGCCTCCGACACCTCCGACACCTCCGACAGAACAGGCGGCGGGGGCGCTTCTGGCGGCTTCTCCGCCGGCCCGTCAGACGTGGCCGATCGCTCGGCTCCACTCCCCGATGACGTGGCCCTTGATCTGAGGGTCTGAGTCGCAGTGCGTCCGCGCCGGCCGCGCCTGCCGCCGCCGTTCTCGGAGGGATCCGGATCGCGTGTCCCGGCCACGGGTTCCCCCTGTTTCAGGTCGTTGGGTCGCCCATTCTGCTCACGTTTTCCACAGTTCGTCATCACCCTGGGGAAGGTTTTCTGGATTTCCCCCGGCGGCCAGGGCATCTGCCGGGACGAGCCCCTGGTCGACCAACCACGTGGCCGTCCGACGGAGCGTCTCGTCCACGGGCCGGTAGTGCAATCCCAGCTCGCGTTCGGCCTTGGACCCGTCGTAGCGGTGGCCGTGCAGGAGGGTACGCAGGGACTCCCGGCACACGAGCGGCGTCCGCCCAGTGGCGCGAGCGGCGGCGGCGGTGACCGACGCTGCCACCACGGCCAGCGTCCGGGGAACCATGCGCGGGGTCCGCACCCCCGGGGCGATCCCGGCCATGATCCGCATGAGGTCGGAGGCGTCGAGGGACGCTGCGTTCAGCACGTAGCGCTCCCCGGACCGGCCCTTGGCCTCAGCCAGAAGGTGGCCGTCGGCGCAGTCGTCGATGTCCACCAGGCTGATGGGGGTGTCCACCCATGCCTTGAGCCGTCCCCGCAGGTACTGGACCAGCACCTGACCGGTCCCGGTCACCCGCCCTGGCCCTTGGACCGAGGACGGGTTGACGCTCACCACGTCCACCCCGTGCCGATCGGCCAGCTCCAGCACCAGCCGCTCGGCCTCGAACTTGGACCGCTCGTAGGAGGAGAGAAAGCTGCCCCGGTGGGGGGAGTCCTCGCGGCCGACGGCTTCGTGGGGTTCGCCGATGGTGACGGCCGACGAGGTGTAGACGAGGCGGCGGACGCCGGCGCCGGCCAGAGCCCGCACCACGTTGGTTGAGCCCGTGACGTTGACCCGGTACATGGGCGACGGGTCCTTCAGGCAGAACTGGTTCATTCCCGCCACGTGGTAGGCGACGTCGCACCCGTCGAGCCCGGCTTCCAGGGATCCGATGTCGAGGACGTCACCGGAGACGGGTTGGGCCCCCAGCTCCTGCACCGTGGCCCCCGCCTGCTCGGAGCGCACGAGGGCCCGGACCGTCCTGCCCGCCTCCACCAAGTGCCGGATCACAGCCCGACCCACGACCCCGCTACCTCCGGTGACGAAAACCGCAGGGTCCGCCGAGGTCATCGTGCCCGGGACGCTAGTGGTCGATCCGGCCGTCGATGGCCAGCCCGGGGTGGGTCAGTCGATGCGGTACCGCGGACGGCCGTTGCCCACCATGACGAAGGCGAGGCCTCCCACCAGCAGCATCAGGGCGAGAGCGACCTCCCGGTCCGTGGCCAGGCCGGTGGTAGGTAGGGGAAGGGTCGTCGTCGGGCTCGCTCCACCCCTGGTCGTGGTTGTGGTCGCCGGTGCAGTCGTACTGGTGGACGGCGCAGGCTCTGCCGGCCGTGGTCGTTGGCGGGGACTCAGGGGGGGCAGTGGTCGCCACCGGCGCCGACGTGCCGCCGTTCGTGGGGCTCGCCTCTCGCCACTTCGGCTGGTTGTCGAGGATGGTAGTGGTGCAGACAACCGCCACCCCGTCAGGGGTCCGGGCCATCGCGCCCTGTGGGGTGCAAGGCGAGCCGACAATGGCGATGGCCTGGCCCGAGGCGGTGCCCGAGGCGGAGAGAAGGGACAGGGCGGCGACTACGCCCGCGACCGCTCCTCGGATGCTCTTGGACCCCCGCATTGTTACCGAACCCCCACCCTTCCCCTCGCCTGAAGACAACAGATCGTGGCATCTCAGCACGGTGAGCCGCAGGTTGGGTGGATGGCCGGCCTCTGACCTGGTCCGGAGCCCTCCCGTCGTTGACATCCGAAGCGGTCACCTCCTAATCTCCACAAATGCAATTGGAAAGCTCACGTTTAGGTCGGTTGGGCCCCGTGGCCCTGCTGCTGGCCCTGATCGTCAGCGCTTGCGGCGGTGATAGTGACGGACCGTCGGGCGCCGCCTCGGGTCAGTCCGGATCTGCCGCGCCCACCACCGTCCGGCTCGGGCACTTCCCCAACGTGACCCACGCCAGCGCCCTCGTGGGCATCGAGAACGGCACGTTTCAGGCTGCCCTGGGGCCCAACAAGCTCGCGGTGAGCACGTTCAACGCCGGCCCGGCGTCGGTGGAGGCAATCCTCTCGGGGGCCCTCGACGCCACCTACATCGGGCCCAACCCGGCCATCAACGCCCACGTGCAGTCCCGGGGCCAGGCCATCCGGATCGTCTCCGGCGCGACCTCGGGCGGCGCCCTCCTGGTGGTCAACCCGAGCATCAACCGCGCGGCGGACCTCAAGGGGAAGAAGATCGCCTCGCCCCAACGAGGGGGCACCCAGGACGTGGCCCTTCGTTACTGGCTGGAGCAGAACGGCCTGAAGTCCGACCTCCAGGGTGGCGGCGACGTCTCAATCCTCCCCCAGGAGAACGCTCAGACCCTCGAGACGTTCCGCTCCGGGCAGATCGACGGGGGTTGGGTTCCCGAGCCGTGGGCCACCCGCCTGGTCCAAGAGGGCGGGGGCAAGGTCCTCGTCGACGAGAAGACCCTCTGGCCTGACGGCCGGTTCGTCACCACCCACCTGATCGTCCGCACCAAGTTCCTCGAGGACCATCCCGATGCCGTGCGGCGCCTGGTCGAGGGCCAGGTCCAGGTCAACGACTTCATCAACAAGAACCCGGCGGAGGCTCAGAAGCTGGTGAACCAGAGCATTGCCAGGATCACGGGCCGCGGCGTCTCCGATGCCGTGCTTCAAGCGTCGTGGAAGAATCTTGAGTTCACCAACGACCCCATCGCCTCGTCGTTGACGGCATCGGCCGACCACGCCCACGAGGTGGGCATGCTCGAAAAGGTCGACCTCAAAGGCATTTACGATCTGTCCGTCCTCAACCAGGTCCTCAAGGCTGCGAACCAGCCCGAGGTGAAGGGGTGACCGGCCCGGTGACCATCACCGAGGTACCGGTCGACGCTCCGCCGACCACCGCCGTCTCCCTGCGGGGGGTTTCCAAGGCCTTCGGGCACGGAAGCAACGCCGTGGTCGCCCTGGAGGGAATCTCGCTCGACGTCCGTCGGGGCGAGTTCGTCTGCCTGGTCGGCGCTTCGGGATGCGGCAAGTCGACGAGCCTGAACATCATCGCCGGGCTCGACCACCCCACGGTCGGGGAGGTCAAGGTCGAAGGCCGGTCAGCCCTCATGTTCCAGGATGCCGCCCTCTTCCCCTGGCTGACGGTCCGCGACAACGTCGCTCTGCCCCTTCAGCTGGCCGGCGTGGGGCGAGCGAAGCGCCAGCACCGGGCCGAGGAGCTGCTCGAGAAGGTCCACCTCAAGGGGCAGGGCCGGCGTCGCCCTCATGAGCTCTCGGGTGGCATGCGCCAGCGGGTGGCCCTGGCCCGGGCCCTCGCCCAGGACGTCGACATCCTGCTGATGGACGAGCCCTTCGGCGCTCTCGACGCCATGACCCGCGACCTGCTGCACGACGAGCTGGAGCGCCTGTGGTCGACCACGGGCCTGACCGTCGTCTTCGTCACCCACAACGTGCGGGAGGCGGCCCGGCTGTCCGACCGCATCGTCCTGCTCACCAGCCTCCCGGGGAAGGTCGCCCACCAGTTCGATGTGAACATCGACCGGCCTCGGCGGATCGACTCGCCCGAGGTCTCCGGTCTTGCCGCCCGGGTGACCGACCGGCTGCGCCAGGAGGTGAGCCGCCATGGCCATTGACGCCAAGGAGCAGGAGCTCGCCCTTCAGCTCGCCGGGCTCGACGCCCTGGAGGAGGCCCTGGGCCGCGGTCCGACTCGGGCGCGGCGGATCTGGACCATGGTCTGGCCGAAGCTGGCCGCGGTAGCCCTGACCCTTGCCCTCTGGCAGGTCGTCGTGTGGTCGGGTTGGCGGGAGGACTACCTACTGCCCGGTCCTGGCCGAGTCCTCCCGGCCCTGTTCGAGCGCCTCGGCACGGGTGCGTTCTGGACGGCGGTGGGCATCACCATGCGCCGGGCCGTCACCGGATACGCCGTCGCCCTGGTTATCGGCTCGGTGATCGGGCTGGCTGTCGCCCGTATCCCCCTTCTCAGGAGTGCGGTGGGCTCGCTCGTCACCGGTCTCCAGACCATGCCCTCGATCGCCTGGTTCCCCCTGGCCATCCTCCTGTTCGGCCTCAGCGA
>JAIVIH010000398.1 GCA_020200615.1 Actinomycetota bacterium
TCCCCCCGCCGCTACGAGGTCCTCGCCCTCGAGCTGTTGGAGGACCTGGCCGAAGTCGCCGGACCGGAAACGGTGGACGCCGTCCTCGCCCGGCGTACCGACCGCATGGTGGCCGAGTACGAGACCGAGCTGGCCGGCGCCGGCGACCTCCACGAGAAGGTCCAGCGCGTGGCCCGGCTCCGCGACGAGGCCGGGTACGTGGCCGAGTGCCGTCAAGGGGAGGGGGACGACCTGCTCCTGGTGGAGAACAACTGCGCCGTGCACCGCGTTGCCGCCGAGCACGGCACCGTCTGCAGTATGGAGCTGACCCTGCTGAGCCGCGTCCTGGGGCCCGACGCCGAGGTCACCCGCGTCTCCCACACCATGGGCGGGGACGCCGTGTGCTGTTACCGGGTCCGCCCCCGCCCGCCGGAGGACGGCCGCCGTCAGTAGCGTCTACGACGCGCTCACTCCCGCGGGAGCTGAGCGCCCGCCGTCCGACGGCTCCGCCCTCATCGCCGCCGCCCGGCGCGTGGCCGACGGCGTTCTCGCCCCCTCGGCGTCGGCGACGGACCAGGCCCCGACCATCCCGGATAGCCACCTCGGCGCCCTCGCCGGTGCGGGCCTGTTCGGCCTGCTGGGGCCGGTCGAGCACGGTGGTCACGCCGCCGGCCCGGCCGTCACCCGCGAGGTGTTCGAGACCCTGGCCGGTGCCTGCGGGGTGACGTTCTTCGTCTGGGTGCAGCACCACGCTCCCGTGCGCCTGCTGACGGCGTCTCCCAACCACGCCCTCGCCGGCCGTCTCCTGGGCGGCCTGTGCTCTGGCGGGCAGATGGGCGGTGTGGCCTTCGCCCACCTGCGCCGCCCCGGCCCTCCGCCGGTGGTGGCCCGTCCCGTCGCCGGTGGGTACGTCCTCTCGGGCGAGGCGCCGTGGGCGACGTCGTGGGGCCTGGCCGGCGTGTACGCGGTGGCGGCGCGCCTACGAGACCGGGCCGTGTTCGTGGCCGTGCAGGGACGGGCCGGCGAGCGGGTCCGGCCCTCGGCGCCACTGCGCCTCGCGGCCATGAACGCGTCGTCCACGGTCCGGCTGGAGTTCCGGGACCTCTTCGTCCCCGAGCAGGACGTCATCGTCGACCTCCCGATTGACCGGTGGCGCGCCCAGGACCGGGTGATCACGGCTCAGCCCAACCCGGCCGTGTTCGGTGTAGCCGCAACCTGCACCCGGCTGCTGGCCGAGCTGGACGCCGGGGCCGCCTCCGGACTGGAGGACGAGCGGCTCGAGGTCCGCGGCGCGTCCTACCGGCTGGCCGACGAGGGCGACGCGGGGGACGAGCAGCTGGCCAAGCTGGTCGACCTGCGAGCCCGGTCCCTCGATGTGGCCCTGCGTGCCGCTCAGGCCCTGGTGGTCGCCACCGGCGGGCGGGCCATGGAGCTGGCCCATCCCGCCCAGCGCCTGCTCCGGGAGGCTTCCTTCTACGCCATCCGTGCAGGCCGGGAGGGACGTCCACCTCGACGACCTCACCCAGCTCGGCCAGCCCCGGTGGCCGCGGGCCGGCGCCCGAGGGGAAGGCGACCATGGGGACGTGGGCCGCCACCTGCACAGACGTCCGGGTGTGGTGGCTGATTCCCCGGTGGCGGGAACGCGGGTCGGCCCCAGAGCACCGGACCGCCACCACCGGCCTGCCGCCCAGGTAGGCGGCGGCGTCGATCACCCCCGCCACTTCCAGCCCGCTGAAGCCGAGGGGGGTGCCCGTGCCCACCACCCCCGGGCCCGGCCCCACGACGACCGCATCCGCCTGGGCGGCGGCCCGCGCCACCTGTAGGCCGGAGTGGACGTTGACCGCCTCGTGGTCGCCCCCGAAGGCCTGCCCACACGTCACCGTGGCCGCCAGCCACTCCTCGCCCCGCAGGTCGGCGACCAGGTCGGAGAGGGCCAGGGGCAGGGCGGCGGAGTCGGTCATGAGGTAGACCAGCCGACGGCCGGGCGCCCCGTGACGGAAACCGGCAGCCACACAGGCCACCTGGCTGTGGAGATCGCAGGCCACCACCGGCATTCCGCCCAGGTCGGCCGGCAACGGACCGCCCCCCTCTTCAGTCACGCCCGTGTCCACCTGGAGCGACGTGTAGCGGAGCTTCATCACGTGCCCTCCACCTGGCCCCGACCAGCTCTCGCGCGACAGGTTCCAGTGGACGACGTCCCAGCCTCCGCTCCCCAGCCCGAGGTCCACTGCCGTGGTGTTGACCACCACCCTGTCCCCCACGCCGACCGGTCCGATCAGGGCCGTCAGCACGTAGGCCCGTCGCCCCGACTCGAGCTCGATCCGCTGCAACCCGGGCCGTTCTGAGAGCACGGTGGTCACCGTGGTGGTCAGGAAGCTGGGCACCGGCTGCTACAGGCTGGCGATGAGCTTCTCGACCCGCTCGTCGCGCGACTTGAACGGGTCCTTGCACAGCACCGTGCGCTGGGCCTGGTCGTTGAGCTTCAGGTGCACCCAGTCGACCGTGTAGTCCCGCTTGCGTTCCTTGGCCTTGCGGATGAACTCGCCCCGCAGCCGGGCCCTGGTGGTCTGGGGCGGCGTGTTGACCGCTTTGTCGATGGCCGCGTCGGTGACGATCCGCTCCAGCAGACCCCGCTCCTGCATCCGGTAATAGAGGCCGCGGCGGCGGTTGACATCGTGGTACTGGAGATCGAGCAGGGCGACCTTGGGGTGGCTGAGGGGCAGCTGGTGGCGCTCCCGGTACGCCTCGATCAACCGGTGCTTGATCACCCAGTCGCACTCGCGGTCGAGGCTGAGCGGATCGACCTCGAGCTTGGTCAGGCAGTGCTCCCACATCTTGAGGGCCTGCTCCTCGAGGGGCGACAGGCCGCGGGTCTCGGAGTAGCGCTTGGCCCGGGCCAGGTACTCCTGCTGCACCTGGATGGCCGACAGCTCCCGCCCGTTCTCGAGCCGCACCCGGCGCTTGCAGGTGATGTCGTGGCTGATCTCGCGGATGGCCCGGATGGGGTTGTCCAGGGTCATGTCCCGCATGACCACCGACGGGTCCTCCAGCATGCGCAGGAGGATGCTCGTGGCCCCCACCTTGAGGAAGGTGCTGTACTCGCTCATGTTGGAGTCGCCCACGATCACGTGGAGGCGGCGGTAGCGCTCGGCGTCGGCGTGGGGCTCGTCCCGTGTGTTGATGATGGGCCGGCTGCGGGTGGTGGCCGACGAGACGCCCTCCCAGATGTGCTCGGCCCGCTGGCTGATGCAGTACGTCGCCCCCCGGGCCGTGTTCAGCACCTTGCCGGCGCCGGCGTACACCTGGCGGGTGACGAAGAACGGGATGAGCACCTCGGCGTAGTGCCCGAAGTCGTCCCTGCGGCTGGTGAGGTAGTTCTCGTGGCACCCGTAGGAGTTGCCGGCCGAGTCGGTGTTGTTCTTGAACAGGTAGACGATGCCCCGGATGCCCTCCTCCCGGAGCCGCTGCTCGGCGCTGGCCAGCAGGCCCTCGAGGATGCGCTCCCCGGCCTTGTCGTGGGCGACGAGGTCCTCGATGGAATCGCACTCGGGCGTGGCGTATTCGGGGTGGCTCCCCACGTCCAGGTACAGCCGGGCGCCGTTCTCCAGGAAGACGTTGCTGCTGCGTCCCCAGGAGACGACCCGGCGGAACAGGTACCGGGCCACCTCGTCGGGGCTCAGCCGGCGCTGGCCACGGAGGGTGCAGGTGACCCCGTACTCGTTCTCCAGCCCGAAGATGCGTCGGTCCACAGTGGCCTTCCGTCGCGGCGAAGCCGTCATGGCCAAGCTACCGTTCAGGGGATGCAACGGACCCGCATGGTTCGGTTGGCCACCGTGAACAACACGTTTCACGCCCGGGTCATCGCCGCACGGGTGGGGGCCGAGGGCATCGTCACCGAGCTGCGGGGCAACCTCGACGGCCCCTACCCGATGGGTGACGTCCACATCTACGTCGCCGAGGACGACCTCCCGAGCGCCCAGGAGTTGCTCATGGCCGACGAGGTCGAGTCGGCGTTCGACGACACCGACGAGCCCGTCGACGCCGGCCCCCCGGTCGAGCTGTGGCTGGTGCTGGCCAGCATCCTGGCCGTGGCCGCCGTCCTGTTCAGCCGCTCGTTCTGACGGGAGGGGGTCAGGCCTCTCCCGAGTGACCCGCTTCGGCGCCGCCCAGGAGGCCTTTGAGCTCGGGCTCGGGGATGCGCCGGAACGCCCGGCGCTGGTCGGTGCGGGACAGCATCGCCACCTCCAGCTCGTGGG
>JAIVIH010000148.1 GCA_020200615.1 Actinomycetota bacterium
GCCACCGCCGGCTTGCAGATCTCGCACCCGCGCCCGGTCCCGTGGCTGGTGAGGACCTCGGAGAACGAGGTGATGCGGTGCACCCGCACTATGTCGAACAGCTCCTGGCGGCTGTATTCGAAGTGCTCGCAGAGCCGGTTCGAAACCTCCACGCCGGCTTTGCGCAGCTCATCCTTGAGCAGCTCCGTGACCAGCGGGATGCAGCCTCCACAGCCAGTGCCCGCCTTGGTGCACGCCTTGATGGTCCCTACTTCGGTGAGGCCGTCGGCGGCGATGGCCGTGCAAATGTCGCCCTTAGTGACGTTGTTGCACGAGCACACCGTGGCCGGGTCGCCCAGGGCGCCCACGCCCACCGGCGTCCCACCGGCGCCGTTGCGAACCGGGAAGATCAGCTCCTCGGGGTGCTCGGGTGTCGGCATATCGCCCCTGGCCATCTGCAGGAGTGTCTGGTACATGGACGCGTCGCCCACGAGGATCCCGCCCAGAACTGGACGGGTCGCCTTGGCCCCCCGCTTGGAGGTCGCCACAGGTGCCGCTGGCGGCCCTAGTACGAGACGCTTGTAGACGTTGGCCACGGGGTCGGCGAAGGTGATGGACTCGGCGCCCGGTGTGCTGGCGAAGGAGTCCCCGAAGCTGGCCACGTCGATGCCCATCAGCTTGAGCTTGGTGGACATGTCGGCGCCGGTGAACGTCTCCTCGCCGCCGAGGATCTGGTCGGCCACGACCCGCGCCATCTGGTAGCCGGGCGAAACCAGGCCGTAGACCTTCCCGCCCGACAGGGCGCACTCGCCGATGGCGGAGATGGCGGGATCCGACGTCCGGCACGTGTCGTCCACGACCACGGCGCCGCGTTCACCCATTTCCAGGCCCGCCGCCCTGGCCAGCTCGTCCCGCGGGCGGATACCGGCCGAGAAGACCACGATGTCGGCCAGCAGGTCCTCCGGAGCCTCGGCACCGTCGGCGCCGCCGGCGAACCGCATGCCGGTGACGCGGCCGTCCTCGCCGGCCAGGATCTCGCTGGTGCGCATCTCCGTGTGCACGACGACACCCAGCTCTTCGATGCGGCGACGGAGGACGGCGCCGCCACCCTCGTCCACCTGCACGGGCATGAGGCGCGGGCAGAACTCGACCACGTGGGTCTCGAGGCCCAGATTGCGGAGGGCGTTGGCCGCTTCCAGCCCGAGGAGCCCGCCTCCGACGACCGCTCCCACCTTGCAGTCGGCGGCGTATGCCCGGATGGCCTCCAGGTCGTCGAGGGTGCGGTAGACGAAACAGCCCGGGGCTTCTCGGCCGGGGACAGGCGGCACGAAGGGGTAGGAGCCGGTCGCCAGCACGAGGGCGTCGTAGGGGACACGCACGCCCTTGACCGAGATCACCTCGGCCGCCTCCCGGTCGATGGAGGCGGCGGCGTCGCCGACGTGCACGGTGAGGCCCACCTGGTCGAAGAAGCCGGGAGCGACCAGGGACAGCTCGTCGGCCGTGGTGCCCGAGAAGAACGAGCTGAGCCCGACCCGGTCGTAGGCCAGGCGGCCTTCCTCGCAAAACGTGACGATGTCCCACTCGGCGGTCGCCCCCCGCTCCACCAGGATCTCCAGGAGCTTGTGGCCGACCATGCCGTTGCCGACGACCACCAGGGTCCGCCGGCCGCTTTCGCCGAATTCGAAGTCCGTCATGCTACGGCCACCTCCAGCTCGGGGGCGGGCTTCCACGATCGGTGCCGTTGGGCCACGGCGAAGGAAGCGCCGCCGGTAGCCAGGGCGAAGAGCAGGAAGCCCGTGGCGAAGCTGCCGGTCCTACCCTCGAGCGCCCCGAAGGCGAAGGGCAGCACGAAGCCCCCCACGCCCCCGGCCGCCCCGACGAGGCCGGTGACGGTCCCGATCCTGGTGGGGAAGCGCCGGGGGACGATCTGGAAGACGGCGCCGTTGCCGATCCCCAGACCGGCGAGAGCCAGGAAGAGAAGGAGGACGGTGGCGCCGAGAGCGGGCAGGGACGCCAGTCCGGCAACAACCACGCCGACCGCGAGGAGGGCGGCAGAGAGCACGCGCGTGCCGCCGAAGTGATCGGACAGTGCCCCGCCCAGGGGGCGGAGGAACGATCCGGCTGCGGCACACAGCGCCGCGTACCCGGCGGCCGTGACTTTGGCCAGGCCGAAGCGGTCCACGAAGAAGATGGGCAGATAACCGGCGAGTCCGACGAAGCCACCGAAGGTCACGAGGTAGAAGGTCGAAAGCCACCGGGCGTCGACCTCCTCGAGGAGGCGGAGGCTGCTCGAGGCTCGGGTACCCGGCGAGGGGCAGAGCCACGGCGAAGCTCGCCCCGGCGATCCCCAGCAGCAGGCCGATGCCCAACACTTGGGCATAGCTGCCGCCGGCGGTCGCGGCCCAGGCCAGGGGAACCAGGGTGAGGCCGAGGGTGACGAGGCCGGTACGCTTGATCCCGACGCGATCGGCCAGGGACCCGATGAGCAGGCGGAAGCACGCTCCTCCGAGAGCGGGGACCGCCACCATCAGGCCCTTCTGGGCGGAGGTCAGGTCGAGGTCGGCGGCCACGTAGGCACCGAGGGCTCCCAGCAGGACCCAGACCATGAACGAGATGTCGAAATGGAGCAGAGCAGCGAACAGACTGGGGGAGTGCCCAGCGCTGCGGAACCCTTTGGTCGCCATGACCTTCAGCCAAGCGGACCGCCGTGTTCCGCACGTTGCCGCCCCGTGAACGAACGAAGTCAAAGCCCGCACGCCTCCGCCCGGCTGCCTGTGAGGTGCCTGAACGAAGTTCTGACGTCCGGTGAGGGGAACGTCAGCCGGGGTTCAGCCTGCGTTCTCCGAGCTGGCACAGGAGCCAAACGGATAGTTCACAGGAGACAGGGAGGATGAGCCCACTCATGCGACCGCTCGAAGGCTTCGTGGTCGGTGTGACTGCGGACCGCCGCTGGCAGGAGCAGGCCGAGCTCCTCGAACGGCGGGGGGCCACGATCGTGCACGGCCCCACCATGACGACCGCGTACCTCGCGTCCGACGAGGATCTCCGGCGCGCCACGCTGTCGGTGATCGAGAGCCCGCCCGACTACCTCGTGGCGACCACGGGCATCGGCATCCGGGCCTGGCTGGAGACGGCTGCCGCCTGGGGGCTGGGCGACCGTCTGGTCGACGCCCTGGTGGGGACGAAGATCGTCGCCCGGGGCCCGAAGGCGGCGGGGGCGATCCAGGCCGGCGGGCTGACGGTCTGGCAGCGGTCGTCCACCGAGCGGATGGACGACGTGAGCGCCGTACTCATGGCCGAGGTTCTGGACGGACGGCGCGTGGCCATCCAGGAGTACGGCATGGAGAACCCCGAGCTGACCGCGCTGCTGGGAGAGGCCGGAGCAGATGTGGTTGAGGTGACGGTGTACCGCTGGAGGCTTCCCGAGGACTCCAGCGCCGCCGAGCGCCTGGTGGAGGCGGCGTGCCAGGGGAGAGTGGATGCGGTGACGTTCACCAGCGCCCCCGCCGTCCACAACCTCTTCGCCATCGCCGGGCGTCTCGGCGTGGCCTCCGACCTGCGGGACGCGTTCAACCGCGATGTCACGGCGGCCTGCGTGGGCCCGGTCTGCGCCGGCGGCGCCCGTAAGGAGGGCATCGAGGAGCCCTTGGTGCCGGCCGTCGGAAGGCTGGGGCTCCTAGTGCGCGCCCTGAGCGAGCACTTCGGGAGCCGACGTCGCACGCTGAGCCTGGCCGGCACCGAGCTCGTCGTTCAGGGGTCGGCCTTCCATGTCGGAGAATCCTCGGGCACCCTCACGTCGCGCGAGCGGGCGGTGTTCGAGCTGCTGGCCGCGGTGCCCGGGGCGGTCGTCCCGAGGGAGACCCTGCTGGCCGAAGTGTGGGGCTCATCCGAGGCCGATCCCCATGTCATCGAGGTCACCATCGGGCGCCTCCGGCGCCGTCTCGGACCATGGGGCGCGGCGATCGAAGCGGTGTCCGGACGTGGGTACCGGCTCGATCCCGAGGTAGGTGCCGCGTGAGCGCGAGGCGTGGGGGTCTCGTACTCGCAGGAGGAGCGGCCCGGAGGATGGGGGGCATCGACAAGCTCGGGTTCGAGTTGGGGGGGGTGACCATCCTCGACCGGGTCCTTGGCGCGGCGAAGCCGGTGGCCGATCCCCTCGTCGTCGTCGGTCCCCGGCGACCCACCACCGTGCGCAGCGTGCGCTTCGTGCATGAGGCGCAGCCCGGAGGCGGACCGGTTCCCGCCGTGCTCGCCGGTCTCGAACAGCTGCGCGGAGCCGAGGTCGTCCTCCTCCTCGCCGGTGACCTCCCGCTGGTCGCCACCACCGACCTCGTGCGCCTGCTTGCGGCCCTGGCCGGCGATCCCGGCCTTCAGGCTGCGGCGGCTGCGGACCACGCCGGGCGGCCGAACCCTCTGCTCGCGGCCTACCGGGCGCCGCACCTGCGGGCGGCGGTGGGGGAACTGAGCCCGGGTGCGCCGGCCCGGAGGCTCCTACCCCAGTCGGTCGTCACCGTCGACCTCGGTGCCACCGCCACCCTGAACGTCAACTTCCGGGCCGACCTCGAGCGGGCTGCGAGCCTGCTCGACCAGCGAGGGCGGCCTTCGGTACCCGTGCCCGGCCGGTGACCGCAGAATGGCCGCAGCTCTACGGGCAGGCCCTGGAGCGGACCGCGGAAGCGGTGCTGAGCCTGACCGACGAGGAGGTGGAGCGGGTTCTGGACCTGGCTCGTGTCGTCGCCCACGGCAGCGAGCGCCGCTACGCGCCGCTGGCCGCCTACCTGGCGGGGAAGTTCGTCAGCGAGCGCTCGGCCTCCCTTCGGCCCCGGCGACCAGCGCACCCTGATCCGGTGGGAATGGGTGGACACAATCGAGGTGGAGGAGCGGGCGGTGGCTGTGACCTCGGCCAAGGATCGGATCTTGATCCCCTCGGGCGCGTTCGGCTTCGGGCACAACGACCTTGCCTCCCGCTTGGAGGAGGCGCGCTCCATCACCCGCCGTCCCGAGATCATCGGCGAGCTCCAGGCCCGCTAGGAGCGTGCCCGTTGTCCTGCCCCGCAAGCTCTGGCTGCTCGTCATCGCCGTGGGCGTGTTCATCACCATCGTGTTCGCCCTCGTCCCCGTGGGCACCCGCTTCGGGGACGATCCCCTTCTGCGGCTCCGTCAGCTCGACCCTGAGCTGTCGCCCCCCGACACGACGGCGGTCTGCGGGTCGCCCCTCGTCAACCTCGGGACCAGGGACGACGGGGCGAGCCTGTACGAGGCGGCCAGGAACAGCGCCTGCCATGATGCGGTCCGGCGCAGGCTGGGAGTCGCCGTGGCCGCGGGCGCGGTGCTCGTGATGATCGGGCTGATCGGGCTGATGGGACAGAAGGTTGAATGGAGTCTGCCCACCGACCGGGGATTACCCCAGCCTGTGCGTTAGCCTTTCTAGCGAGGGAATGTTGGAGGACGACGGTCAGGAAGCAATCGGTCAACCAGGCGGCCAAGCTCTCGTCGTCCTGGACAAGGTCAACAAGTGGTTCGGCGACCTGCACGTCCTCCGGGACATCGACCTCACCATCGAGCGCGGCGAGGTTCTGGTCGTGGTGGGGCCCTCCGGTTCCGGGAAATCCACGCTGTGCCGGGCCATCAACCGTCTGGAGCCGATCGACAAGGGGACCATCACCGTCGACGGAGCTCTCCTTCCCGAGGAGGGCAAGGCTCTGGCCCAACTCAGGGCCGACGTGGGCATGGTCTTCCAGTCGTTCAACCTGTTCGCCCACAAGACCATCCTCCAGAACGTCACCCTCGGCCCGGTCAAGGTGCGGAAGCTGTCCAAGGACCAGGCCCGGCAGAGGGCCATGAAGCTGCTGGAGCGGGTCGGTATCGCCGAGAAAGCCGATCGCTATCCGGCCGAGCTGTCGGGTGGGCAGCAGCAGCGGGCGGCGATCGCACGTGCCCTGGCCATGGAGCCCAAGCTCATGCTGTTCGACGAGCCCACGTCGGCTCTCGACCCGGAGATGATCAAGGAGGTGCTCGATGTGATGGTGGAGCTCGCCCGGGAGGGCACCACCATGGTCGTCGTCAGCCATGAGATGGGCTTTGCCCGGTCGGCCGCCCGCCGGGTGGCTTTCATGGACGACGGCCGCATCGTGGAAGTGGCCCCCCCCGAGAAGTTCTTCGCCCATCCCGAGTCCGACCGGGCGCGTGACTTCCTGTCCAAGATCCTGGCTCACTGAGAAGAGGAGAGAGAAACCCACATGCGAACACGTCGATGGGCAGTACTACCGGTGCTGCTCGCCCTGTCCCTGATCGCCGCCGGCTGCGGCGACGACGATGACGAGGAGGCCGGGAGCACGGACACCTCCGCCCAGGGGCCAACATTCCCTGCGGGGTCCACCATGGCCAGGATTCAGTCCGAAGGGAAGATCGAGATCGGGACCAAGTTCAACCAGCTCGGTTCCGGGCTCAAGAACCCCACCAACGGCAGGCTCGAGGGCTTCGACATCGAGATCGGCAAGCTCGTCGCCGTGGGGCTGTTCGGCGGCACGGTAGAGAACATCGACAGCAAAATCGAATTCAAGGAAGCCGTGACCGCGGTGCGTGAAGCGGTCATTCAGAGCGACGAGGTGGACATCGTGGTCGCCACCTACACCATCAACGACCGCCGGAAGCAGCAGGTCGACTTTGCCGGCCCGTACGTGATCGACGGCCAGGACATCATGATCAAGAGCGACGACACCGCCATCAAGACCCTGACCGACCTCAACGGCAAGAGGGTCTGCACCGGGCGAGGTTCCACCACCCCCGACAACCTGCAGCGCCGCTCCATCACCCCGTCTGAGCTGGTTCTCTTCGAGACCTACCCCGAGTGCGGTGAGGGTCTCCGTCAGGGGCGGGTGGACGCGGTGGTCACCGACCGCGGAATCCTTCTTGGCCTCGTCGACCAGAGCGATCGGCAGTTCAAGCTGGTGGGCGTGAACGTGAGCGACGAGCCGCTGGGCATCGGCCTCAAGAAGGGTGACGACGCCTTCCGGGAATTCCTCAACACGCGCCTCGAGCAGATCTACCAGAGCGGCGAGTGGAAGGCGGCCTACGAGCGGACACTCGGCCGACTCGGCCTCCCGACGCCGCAGCCTCCGGCGGTCGACAGGTACGGCAGTACCGGCCCCGCCACCACCGCAGCGGCGACGACCACTACGGCGGGCGCCACCACATCGACCACGGCGGGTGCCACCACGTCGACCACCGGCTAGCAGAAAGAAGGGGCCGTGGACGTCGTCTTCGACAACCTCGACCTCTTTGTCGAGGGTATGCGGACCACGGTGTCGCTCACGGTGCTGTCCTACGTTTCGGAACACGCCGCTGGCCGTGCTCATGGTGCTCTTCTTCTTCGCCCTGCCGGATGTCGGCATCATCTACGCCTCGTTCACGTCGGCCGTGATCGTGCTCTCGGCGTACACCGGTGCCTTCATCGCCGAGACCGTGCGGTCCGGGGTCAATGCCGTCTCACGGGGCCAAGGCGAGGCCGCCCGCGCCCTCGGGCTCACCTTCCCTCAGGTGCTGCGCATCGTGATCCTGCCCCAGGCCCTCCGTACCGTGATCGCCCCTCTGGGCAGCATCTTCATCGCCCTCATCAAGAACTCGGCGCTCGCCGCCCTCATCTCCGTGCGCGACCTGGCGGACACCGCCGAACAACTGATCACCGACACCGCTCAGCCCATCCCGATCTTCATCGGCACCGCCGTCGCCTATCTGATCCTGACCATCCCGTCCGGTTTCGTCCTGAGCCGGATCGAGCACCGGCTGGCGATCAAGCGATGACGACCTCCGTTCTCACCGATGCCCTGGGGCCTCGCGCCCGTCGCCGGGTGCTGTTCGCTTCGCTGGCCGCGGGCGTGCTGATCCTCGGCTTGATTGCCCTCGCTGTGAACCGCCTGGCCGACAATGGGCAGCTCGACTCGGACAAGTGGCGGCCCCTCACCCAGTGGTCCGTCCTCAAGTTCTATCTCGGGGGCCTGGCCAACACGGCCAAGGCTGCCGGTACGGCCATGGTCATCGCCATGGCCGTCGGGGGAGTGATGGCCCTCGCCCGCCTGGCCCGGAACCGCCCCCAGCGGTGGTTGGCCACGTTCTACGTCGAGTTCTTCCGTGGCCTTCCCCTCTACCTCCTGATCCTCTTCTGCTGGCTGGGCTTGCCCCGGCTGGGGTTGCGGCTGGATACGTTCTGGTACCTGGTCATGGGGTTGTCGGTCTACAACAGCGCGATCCTCGCCGAGATCTTCCGGGCCGGGATCCTTTCGCTCGACCGCGGCCAGGGCGAGGCCGCCTACGCCGTCGGACTGGGCTACTGGCAGTCGATGACGTTCGTGATCGTCCCCCAGGCCGTCCGCCGCATGGTGCCCGCCATCGTGAGCCAGCTGGTGACTCTCCTCAAGGACACATCTCTGGGCGTGCTGATCTTCTACGAGGAGCTGCTGCGGCGAGCCCGTATCAGCGCTGAGTTCTTCCAGAACCCCGTCCACTCGGTCGCCTTGGTGGCCCTCATCTACATTGCCGTGAACTCCACCCTCAGCGTCGTGGCCACGCGGCTGGAAGCGCGCCAGCGTCGACGCTACGGGGCCTCTGGGATCAAGGTCACCGGCGTCGAAGACCTCGCCGTCAGCCAGGCCCAGGCCGGAGCGGCCATGGACCAGTCCGCGGGCGCCGGCGCGCTCTGAGCGTCAGCCGAAGCGCAGGCTTTCGGCGATGATGGCCAGCCCCGGGCTGTCACCGAAGAGGGTGACGATGAACAGAGTGTCGGAACGGACCACGTAGTACTGCTCCTCGGGGACGGCCACGGTCCCCGATTCCCCGGTCACGGAGAGGCCGAAGGCGAGGCGGGTGGCCGACCTTCCGCCGATGCTCGTTTCGTCCC
>JAIVIH010000399.1 GCA_020200615.1 Actinomycetota bacterium
AGCACGGCCTGGCGTGGGGTTGGGGCCCCACGCTCAGGAGGAGGGCGGGCCGGCCCCGTGCCGAACGGTGTGGCCGGCCCCGCCCGGGGCGGCGAAGCCGCCGACAGGCACCGCTTGACCGCCGGGCGGGGGGCGGTCAGGCTCGGCGGTCGTGCCCCGGCCTCAGGGAGCGAACGGCGGTCCTGGGCGGCACGGGCCGCTCCGCATCGCCCTGCTCACGTACCGGGGCAACCCGCAGTCGGGAGGCCAGGGCGTCTACACCCACTACCTGACCCGGGAGCTGGTCGCCCTCGGTCACCAGGTGACGGTGTTCAGCGGGCAGCCCTACCCCCAGCTGGCGCCGGGCGTGCCCCTCGTCGAGGTCCCGAGCCTCGACCTGTACCGCCCCGACGACCCCTTCCGCACGCCCGCCCGGAGCGAGTTCCGCGACGTGGTGGACGTGGCCGAGTTCGCCATCATGTGCGGGGCCGGCTTTCCCGAGCCCTTGACCTTCAGCCTCCGGGCCCGGCGGGCGCTTCAAGGCCGGCGTGCCGACTTCGACGTTGTCCATGACAACCAGTGCCTCGGATACGGGCTGCTGGGTCTGGCCCGGGAGGGGTTCCCCGTCGTGGCCACCGTCCATCATCCGATCACCGTCGACCGGGCCCTCGACCTGGCTCAGGCCCCCAACCGCAAGCGCAGGCTCACCCTGCGCCGCTGGTACGGCTTCCTGCGCATGCAGAAGCGAGTGGTGCGGCGCCTGCCGCGGATCCTGACCGTCTCCGAGTCCTCGGCCGGTGACCTCTGCTCACAGATGCGCGTCCGCCGCCCGCAGCTGGCGGTGGTGCCCGTGGGGGTGGACACGGCCCTGTTCCGCCCCCTCGACCACGTCGCCCGGGTACCGGGCCGGCTGCTCACCACGGCCAGCGCCGACGTGCCCCTGAAGGGCCTCCTGCCCCTGCTCGAAGCCCTGGCCAAGGTGCGGACCGAACGCCACGCCGAGCTGGTGATCGTCGGCCGGCCCCGGCCTGGGAGCCTGGTTCCGGCCACCATCGAGCGCCTGGGGCTCGAAGGATCGGTCACCGTGGCCGGGGTGGTGGACGCCGACCGCCTGGTCGAGCTGTACGCCCAGGCCGAGGTCGCGGTGGTGCCATCGCTGTATGAGGGTTTCTCGCTCCCGGCCATCGAGGCCATGGCCTGCGGCGTGCCCCTCGTGTCGACGACGGGCGGCGCTCTGCCTGAAGTCGTGGGACGCCACGGGGAGACGGCCCTGCTCGTCCCCCCGGGGGACCCCGGCGCCCTGGCCGCGGCCATCGGCCACGCTCTGGACGACGCCGGTCTGCGGGCGCGGGTGGGCGCCGCCGGGCGGGCCCGGGTGGTCGAGCGCTACAGCTGGCGGGCCACGGCCGAGGCGATCGTGGCCCGTCACGCCTCCGAGGCCCTCCGGCGGGGTGGGCACGTGATCGCCCTCGATCGCGAAGCGGCCGACTGCAAGGACACGGCGGCCATGCTGGCCGCCATCGCCGGTCCCGCATCGGCGGTCAACGCCGACGGGCTGGCCCTTCCCTTCCCCGACGGCTGCTTCGACCGGGTGATCGCGGCCGAGGTCCTCGAGCACGTCCCCGACGACCGCGCGGCCATGGCCGAGCTGGCCCGTGTGCTCCGGCCGGGAGGACGGCTGGCGGTGACCGTTCCCCGGTGGCTGCCGGAGCGGGTGTGTTGGGCCCTGGCCGACGACTACCACTGGCCCGCCGTGCCTGGCGGCCACGTCCGCATCTACCAGCGGCGGGACCTCGTGGAACGGTTGCGGTCCGTGGGCCTCCGGCCCATCGGCTCCCACCACGCCCACGCCCTGCACTCCCCGTACTGGTGGCTGAAGTGCGCGGTGGGGGTCAAGAACGACGACGCCTGGCCCGTCCGCACGTACCACCGGTTCCTCGTGTGGGACATCGAACGCCCCCACCGGTGGGTCCGGAACGTGGAGCGGGCCCTCAACCCGCTGCTGGGCAAGAGCCTGATCGTCTACCTGGAGAAGCCGCGTGCCGGCTGAGCGCAGGGCGGGCAGCGGGCGATGCTGACTGCGCCCGAGCGGGCGGCCACGGTCGACTCCATCGCCGCCGTCCAGGTCGCCGGCGGGATGATCCCGTGGTTCCCCGACGGCCACGCCGACCCGTGGAACCACGTGGAGGCGGCCATGGCCCTCTCCGTGGGTGGGCGACGGGCCGAGGCCGAGGGGGCCTACCAATGGCTGGTCGACACCCAGCGACAGGACGGGGCCTGGCACCAGTACTACCGGGCCAGTGGCCTCGGGCAGCCTCCCGTGGTGGAGGTGGCCCTGCTCGACACCAACGTGTCCGCCTACGTGGCGACCGGCGCCTGGCACCACTACCTGGCCACGGGCGACGCCGGCTTCCTCGAGACCATGTGGCCCGTCGTGGAGCGGGCCATGGGCTTCGTGCTCGACCTCCAGACGCCGGGCGGCGAGGTCATCTGGGCCCGCCACCCGGACGGCACGGCGTGGTCCTTCGCCCTGCTCACGGCATCGTCCAGCACCTGTTTCAGCTTGCGCTGCGCCATCGCCGCCGCCCGCCGGCTCGGCCGTCACCGGCCCCACTGGGAGACGGCCGCCGCCCGGCTGGCCCGCGCCATCGTCCGCCGGCCCCAGGCGTTCATGCCCAAGGACCGCTGGGCCATGGACTGGTACTACCCGGTGCTGACCGGCGTGGTCGGGGGCGAGAGCGCGGCCCGGCGTCTCGACGAGGGGCGAAACCGGTTCGTGCTCGAGGGGCTCGGAGTGCGCTGCGTGTCCGACCGACCGTGGGTCACCGCCGCGGAGACGTCGGAAGCGGCCCTGGCCTACGCCGTCGCCGGGCGGGTGGAGGACGCCGCCCGACTCCTCGGGTGGACCGACCACCTGCGGGCCGATGACGGGTCCTACTTCACGGGCATGGTCCATCCCCAGCGCGACCTCTTCCCCGCCCGCGAACGCAGCACGTACTCGGCGGCGGCGGTGGTGCTGGCCGACGACGCGCTGGCTGCCACCGGTCCGGCATCGGGCCTTTTCGTCGGCCACAGGCTGCCCGCGTTGCCGGCCGTGGGCGCCGCCGCAAGCGACGCCGCAAGCGACGCCGATCTCCGCCGGGCGCCTGCCAACATGGGCGAGTGACGAAGGCCCTCGACGAGCTGGTCGATCTCCTCGATCTGGAGCCGATCGAGGTCAACCTGTTCCGGGGAGTTAGTCCGGACGACGACCGCCAGCGGGTCTTCGGCGGCCAGGTCGCGGGCCAGGCCCTGGTGGCCGCGGGCCGTACCGTCGACCGCGGCACTGTCCACTCGCTCCACGCCTATTTCCTCCGCCCCGGCGACCCCTCGTGCCCCATCGTCTACGAGGTCGACCGCATCCGGGACGGGCGCTCGTTCATCACCCGCCGGGTGGTGGCTATCCAGCACGGCCGGGCCATCTTCACCATGTCCGCCTCCTTCCACGAGGCCGAGACCGGCCCCGAGCATCAGCGCCCCCTACCCGACGTCCCCGACCCCGAGTCCCTCCCCGCCTTCGACGAAGCCATGGCTCCCTACCGCGACCGGCTGGCGGCCTGGTACGACCGCCCCCGGCCCATCGACATCCGTCACGTCGGCGGCCATCCTCTCGAGCGGCGGCCCCTGGCGCGCGGGGAGGTGCCGGCCACAGCCCAGGTCTGGCTGCGAGCCGTCGGGCGCCTTCCCGACGACCCGCTCCTCCACGCCTGCGTGGTGGCCTACGCCTCCGACCTCACCCTGCTCGACACCACCCTCGCCCCCCACGGGCTCAGCATCTGGTCGGCCCCCGGGGTGATGCTGGCCAGTCTTGACCACGCCATGTGGTTCCACCGGGACTTCCGGGCCGACGAGTGGCTGCTCTACGAGCAGGACAGCCCGGTGGCCCACGGTGCCCGAGGTTTCGCCCGGGGCTCGATCTACACCCAGGCCGGCGACCTGGTTGTCTCCGTCGTGCAGGAAGGGTTGTTGCGTCCTCTCCGTTGACGTCCACCATGATCCGCTCTCGCCTCCGCGCCACCGCCGCCACC
>JAIVIH010000264.1 GCA_020200615.1 Actinomycetota bacterium
GCTGGGGGCGGGCACTACAGCTTGGTTAGGGCCCTGCGCATGTTCCGGGTGGCCTGAGCGATGCGCTTCTCGTTCTCGATCAGGGCGAAGCGCACGAACCCGTCCCCGGTCGGGCCGAAGCCCACACCCGGAGCCACGGCGACCTTGGCCTCGCGCACCAGAAAGGAGGCGAAGTCGAGCGATCCCATCTCCCGGTAGGGCTCGGGGATGGGGGCCCAGACGAACATCGTGGCCTTGGGCCGCTCGATGTGCCAGCCGATGCGGTCGAGGCCGTCGCAGATGGCGTCCCGCCTGCTCCAGTAGATCTCGTTGACCGCCTTGGGGTAGTCGGAGGCCTCGTTCATGGCCACGATGGCGGCGATCTGGATGGGCTGAAAGGTGCCGTAATCGAGGTAGGACTTGATCTTGGCCAGGGCCTGCACGATCTCCCGGTTGCCCAGGAGGAACCCCACCCGCCAGCCCGCCATCGAGAACGACTTGGTCAGCGTGTACAGCTCCACGGCCACGTCCTTGGCCCCTGGCACCTGGAGGATCGAGGGGGGCTGGTACCCGTCGAACGCAGTGTCGGAGTAGGCAAAGTCGTGCACCAGCACCACGTCGTGGTCCCGGGCGAACGCCACTATCCGCTCCATCCACACCAGGTCGACGCACGTGGTCGTGGGGTTGTGCGGGAACGAGAGGACGATCACCCGCGGCCGGGGCCAGGCGTTCTCCCACGCCTCGGTCAGGCTGGCGAAGAAGTCACCCTCCCCCAGCGGCACCTGGCGGACGTCGGCCCCCGCGAACAGGGGTGCGTACAGGTGGATCGGATAGGACGGAGTGGGCACCAGGGCCGTGTCGCCCGATGAAAGGAGCACCCACATGAGGTGGGACAGCCCCTCCTTGGCGCCGATGGTGTTGATGACCTCGGTGTCGGGGTCGAGCTCCACTCCGAAGCGCCGCTCGTAGAGCGAGCACACCGCGGCCCGGAGCTTGGGGATGCCCCGGCTGGACGAGTACCGGTGGTTGCGGGGGTTGCGGGCTGCTTCCGCCAGCTTCTCGACGGCGATGTCGGGTGACGGGATGTCGGGGTTGCCGAACCCGAGGTCGACCACGTCCTCGCCGGCACGCCGGGCTGCCATCTTCAACGAGTCGATGATCGTGAAGACGTACGGCGGCAGAGCGTTGATCCGGCGGAACTCCATCCCCGCAGGCTACCGCCGCCCTGTCGGGGGGCTCCCCTGAGTTCCGGCCCGCACGACGGCCGTCGCCTCGGCCACGAGCTCCACCGACTCCGGGTCGGTGCCGACGTTCAAAGGGGCGCAGACGGCCCACGCCGCCCCCGCTCCGGCCAGTCCCTGGAGATGGCGGACCAGGTCGTCCACCGTTCCCGTCACCACCCCCGGCCGGTCGCCGTGGCGGTCGCGTAGGGCGGTGACCGTTTCCGGCGTGCGGCCCACCAGCACCTGACCCCCCCACGTGACCTCGAAGTCCGGACCGGCGTCGGGCTGGTCCCGGACCTGGGCGGCCAGGTCGGCGAAGACGGCGGGCGACGCCCCCCAGCAGTTCCAGCCGTCCGCCTCGGTCGCCGCTCGCCGGACGGCGGGCGACGTCCCCCCCACCCACGTCCGGACGCCCGCTCCTCGCAGCCTCCGGACGCAGGCGATCACGGTCGCCACCCGTTCCTTCACCGGCGGGAAGGGAAGCCCGTAGGCCACGTTCTCGTCGCGGTTGGCGTCATCGCCGGTGCCCAGTCCCGCGATGAATCGACCTTCCGCCATGCGGTGCAGGGTCGTGACCGTGTGGACGAGGACCGCATCCGGCACCAGGCCCACCCGGGCGACCAGCGTGCCGACCGTCACCCGTTCCGTCTCGGCGATCAGGGCCCCGAGCAGGGTGGTCGAGTGGAGGATGGGCCGGTCGGGGCGAGGCCCGAGATCGGCAGGCAGGATGGGCACCGGCGGCCGGAAGTCCCGTCCGGCGATGAGGTCGGCGAAGGCCTCCCGGGCGGGATCGAAAAGGGCGGGCCCGGCCGCCCCCAGGCCTCCTCCGATGACGAAGGCCTGGGGGTCGAAGATGTTGGTCAGGTTGACCAGCCCGAGGGCCAGCCACCAGGCGAACGAGTCCATGATCCGGCAGGCCTCGGCGTCTCCCTCGGCGATGGCAGCACTGACGTGTTCACCCCGAACCGACTCCGGATCCCCCCCGGCCAGGGCCACGACACGGTCGGCCTTGCCCGCCTCCGCGGCCTCCCGGGCCAACCGGCCCAACCCGCTGCCGGACGCGAAGCGCTCCCAGCAGCCGCGCTGGCCGCACGGACAGGGCGGTCCGTGGGGATCGACGACCATGTGGCCGACCTCGCCGGCGAAGCCGTTGGCACCCCGGTGGATGCGCCCGCCGGCCACGATGCCGCCTCCGATGCCCGTGCCCAGGGTGACCAGCACGACCTCGTCGAAGCCGCGGGCGGCGCCCAGCTGTCGCTCCCCCCAGGCGGCGCAGGTGGCGTCGTTGTCCACCCGCACGGGCACGCCCATCGCCTCCTCCAGATCGGACCTCACGGGCCATCCCGTCACCCCCGGAAGGTTGGGGGCGAAGCGCAGGACCCCGTCCCGGTCCACCAAACCGGGCACGCCCACGCCCAGAGCCGTCACCCGCTCCCCCACCTCGGCCGCCAGGGACTCCACCAGGGTGGACACGGTGTCGAGCAACGCCTTCTCGCCGCGAGGCGTGGGGAGGCGGCTCTCGGCCGCGGTGTGCCCGTCGACCAGGGCGATTCCCAGGCACTTGGTCCCGCCCATGTCGACCCCGACGGTGGCCATCAGGCCATCAGTCCATCAGAGGATCAGGAGCTCAGTACCGGAGGAGGGCGCCGACGCGCCCGAGGACGTCAAGATCGGCGTTGTCGGCGCAGACCGCCACCCGGCAGGACTGGGCCAGGGCCTCTTCGATCGCTTCTTCCACCACGTCGTCCACCTGGTCCATCGCCGTCTCGCATACGGGACAGGCCGGCCCCCGCACCCCGACGAAGCCGCACGACCGGCACCGCCATCCGGGTGCTTCGAAGCCCTCCGAGAGAAGGCGACCGAGAGCCGGGCCGCGATCCTCTCCTTCAGGTAGGGGTGGAGCTCCCGCTCCAGGGCGCCGCTGACCTCGTCGAGCGCTCCCAGCACCAGGTGGTCGAAGCCCTGCTCCCGGAAGACGTCGAAGGCGACCTGGGCCGCCCGGCGGAGGTGACGGTGGGTCGCCGCCGCCACCTGGCCCGCCACCTGGTCCCGGGTGAGGTCCCCCCCGTCGTCCTCGTGGCGCGGCAGGTGGTCCATGAGCTCGGTCTTCTCGACCAGCGCACCCAGGGCGAACTGGAAGAGCCTCGCCCGCTGACGGTCGGCGAGCAGGACCGCGAACCGCTCGTGACGGGCGACCACAGCCTCCAGCTCCCGGACGTAGGGCGTGTGGTTGATCACGACCCGGTTGCGCACGGGCACGGTCAGCTCGACCACCCGCCAGAGGCCGTCAGCCGTGCAGGAGAAGAGGGCCAGTCCCCGCGTGTTCGACCGGTGGAGCATTCCCCGCACGTGATCGGCCATGCGGCTGAGGTCGGCCTCGACCGAGGCGATGGCCGCCTTGGACAGGCCGTTCGAGCTGGTCCGCGCCCGACCCTCCCGCAGGAGGGCGTCGAGGTGGGGCTCGAGGTCACGCGAACGCAGGTAGCGCCGGCCGTCCACGTCCAGGTACAAGGAGGTCACAGGAGCGGCAGTCCCCGTGTACCCGGCGAGGTCTCGGACGACTTCTTCGCTGATGGCCCCCACTCGGCGACGATCGTAGCCTCAGCGATCAGTGGCCGAGGGATCGTGGCGGGGCAAAGCGGGTGTCCCGGTGGGCATCGGCGTGGATCACGTGCATCACCGCGTTGATGAGGGCCAGGTGGGTGAAGGCCTGGGGGAAGTTTCCCAGATGGCGGCCGGTGCGGGGATCGATCTCCTCGGCGTAGAGCTCGAGCGGGCTGGCGTAGGACAGGAGCCGCTCGCACAGCTCCCGGGCCCGGGTGTGCTCTCCGATCTCCGACAGGGCCGACACCAGCCAGAACGAGCAGATGGCGAACGTCCCCTCCTCCCCGCTCAGGCCGTCGTCCGTCTCCTCGACCCGGTACCGCAGGACGAGGCCGTCGAGGGTGAGCTCGTCGGCGATGGCCAGCACCGTCGCCCGGATGCGCTCGTCCTCGGCCGGGAGAAAGCGCACCAGCGGCATCAGGAGGCACGAGGCGTCCAAGGCCGTGGTGTCGTAGTGCTGGACGAAGACACCCCGCCGGTCGACGCCGTGCTCGCAGACGTCGATGTGGATCTCGTCCGCCACCGCCTGCCACTTGGCCGCCAGGCGGGGCTCCTCCCGTAGCCGGGCCAGCCGCGCCCCCCGGTCGCAGGCCACCCAGCACATCAGCTTGGACGAGGTGAAGTGCTTGGGGGCGCCTCGGACCTCCCAGATTCCACGGTCGGGCTTCTGCCAGTTCTCCACCGCCTTCTCCACCTGGGCGACGGCCAGAGGCCAGACCCGCTCCGGCAGATAGTCGCGGGACTTGGCGTGGAGGTAGACGGAGTCGAGGAAGGCGCCCCAGACATCGTGCTGGCGCTGTTTGTAGGCGCCGTTCCCGATGCGTACGGGCTGGGCCCCCTCGTAGCCGGAGAGGTGATCCAGGGTGCTCTCCTCGAGCTCCCGCTCTCCGCCGACCCCGTACATGACCTGCAGTTCGGCGTCCTCGCAAACGTCGGCCACGAAGTAGAAGAAGTCGTCGGCCTCGGCGTCGAAGCCCAGGGTGTACAGCCCCCACAGGGCGAAGGTCGAGTCCCGGATCCACGAGTAGCGGTAGTCCCAGTTCCGCTCGCCCCCGGGGGTCTCGGGCAAGGACGTGGTGGCCGCCGCCAGCAGCGCCCCCGTGGGCTGGTAGCTGAGACCTTTCAGGGTGAGGGCGCTCCTCTGGAGGTGGACGCGCCACGGGTGGTCGGGGAACGTCCCGCGGTTGAGCCACACGCGCCAGCACTCACCTGTGCGCCACATCCTGTCGGCGGCTTCCTCCCAGGTGGCCGGAGGGTCCTTGTCCGACCACGCCATAGCCACGAACACGTCGTCGCCCTCGTTCAGCCGGGTCCGGGCCTGGGCGGCGCGGCCCTCGAAGCCGAGCCGCATGTTGGTGCTCAGGCGCAGGGGCGGCCCATGATCGGCGGCAGCCACCGTCGCCTGTCCGTATCCAGGCGACGTGTACTCCCAGGTCCCGTCGGCCAGGCCGTAGTCGAAGACCGGCTCACACGTCATCTGCACTTCGACGGTGCCGCTGACGCAGCGCACGGTTCGCAGCAGGCAGTCGTCGGCCTCGTAGTCGCCGGGCGACCGCCGGTAGATGTCAGAGCGGGCGGCGTCGTGGTACCACTCCCCCAGGCAGAGGGCGTCCCGGACTATCACCCACCCCGTGCGCGTCTGCCACGTGGTTTCCAGGACCAAGGTTCCCGGCAGGTAGCGACGTCCCGCCGGCACCGTGACCTCGGTGGGAGCGAGGCGGAACACTCCTGCGGCCCGGTCCAGGATGGCGCCGAACACGCTCGGGCTGTCCGGGCGGGGCACGCACAACCACTCCACGTTCCCGGCCGGCGACACGAGGGCATTCACCTCGCAATCCGACAGAAACGCGTACTGGGCGATCGGCGCGAACGGGCTGCGGCCCGCGTACCCGTCCGTCACGAGCCGAGATGCTAGCGACGCACGCTCCGCTAGGCTCGGGGTCGTGGCCGAAGAAGATCTCGAAGATCCGACCGTCTCCGCGGTCGTTACCGTCTACTCCAAGGAGGAGCGGGCGGCCGAAATGCCCGAGAGCGGCGTCCCCCTGTCGGACGACCTTCGGGCCGTGGGGCTGGCCAAGTCGCGCTTCACCTCCGCCGGCTTCGAGGTTCACGCTCCGTTCACGGGGATGTTCTCCATCGGAGGGAAGCGGTCGTTGTTCGAATCCTTCTTCGGGGAGACGATCAAGGTCGACGACAGCCAGCTGATCCGCACCATCACCACCGCGTCCGGCAGCTACGACCTCCCCATCGAGAAGCTCCCGGAGGATCTGCAAGGCCTGGTGAGGTCGATCGCCTTCCCCCCGCCGCCGAACTTCGCCGGCTTCGGCGGCTAGTTAAACCACCCGCCCGGCAATCCCGTTGTCGCGCCGAACGAAGATCGTCGCCAGCATCGGTCCGGCGTCGGACTCCCCGGCGACCCTGAAGGCCCTGGTGGCCGCGGGCATGGACATGGCCCGCCTGTCCCTCGCCCACAGCCCCCTGGAGGAGACCCTCATCCGGCTCGACCGGATCCGGAAGGTGGCCCACGAGCAGGACAAGTTCGTCGGCGTGCTGGCCGACCTCCCGGGGCCCAAGGTGCGGGCCGCCGAGTTTCCCGAGGGGGGCGCCCTCCTCACCGACGGCAGCCTCGTCGACCTGGTGGCGGGCGACGGGCAGGAGACGAGCGACGACCGCCGGATCGTGATCGACCATCCTTCGGGGCTCCTCGGGCTGGAGGACGGCGACACCGTGGCCCTCGGAGACGGGGCCATCCAACTGCTGGTCCGAACCGTCCATGCCGACCGGGCGTCGGCCGAGGTGGTTACCGGCGGCTGGGCCCTGGGCCGCCCCGGCGTGGCTCTGCCCCCCGGCCGCATCCCCATCTGCTCGCCCACGCCTGCCGACCTCCGGCTCCTGGAGACCCTGGTCGAAGCGGACGTGGACGCCATCGCCATCTCCTTCGTGCAGTCGGCGAGCGACATCGACCGGGCTCGCGAGGCGGTGGCCGGCCGGGGACCCATGCTCATCGCCAAGATCGAGACGCAGGACGCGGTCGACGCCCTGGACGACATCATCGCCAGCGCCGACGGCGTCATGGTCGCTCGGGGCGACCTCGGGATCCGGTGTGCCCTGGAGGACGTTCCCCACTACCAGAAGCTCATCATCCGCTCAGGGGTGGCTTACGGCCGGCCGGTGATCACCGCCACCCAGATGCTGGAATCCATGGTGCGGGCCCCCACCCCCACCCGGGCCGAGGTGAGCGACATCGCCAACGCCGTGTTCGACGGCACCAGCGCTCTAATGCTCTCGGGCGAGACCGCCGTCGGTCACGACCCCGTGAACGCGGTGCGCACCATGGCCCGCATCGCCATCCGGGCGGAGCAGGAGTTCAACTACCTGGGGTGGGGCCGGGAGCTCGGCCAGCAACAGTCGTCGGAGACGCGGGGGGCGCCCGTGGCGGCGCGAATCACGGCCGCCGTCTCGGCCGCGGCGTGGCGGGCGGCGACCGACGCCAACGTCTCGGCCATCATCGCCTGCACCAACACCGGGAGCACGGCCCGGGCGATCTCCCGGTTCCGGCCCACGGTCCCCGTCATCGGCGCCACCCCGTCCCCCCGGGCGGCGCGGCAGCTTTCCGTGGCCTGGGGCATAACGCCGATCATCGTCGACAGCCACGGCACCACCGACGACATCGTCTGGTTCGCCATCAAGGGCACGGTCGAGCAGGGCATCGTCCGATCCGGCGACCTGGTGGCCGTGCTCGTGGGATCGCCCACCGATCCCGATCCCGCCACCGACACGCTGCGCCTGGTGCGGGTCCAGTGAAGCGCTCCATCGACTTCGCCCTCGACGACCATCCCGAGGGCGACGACGAGCGGCCCAGGACAGCGTGGGCCGTCGGGCTGTCCGACGACTGCGACGGTTGCGACGACCTGCGGGTCGACCTCACCCTGGAGGAGGTCGGGCGCAGCGGCACGGGCAACACCGCCCACCTGGCTCCGGGTACCGCGCGCCGGCTGCGAGCGTCTCTGGGCGCTGCCCTCCGGGAGATCGGCGAGGACACGGGGGCGTGACGGCCGGCTAGTCGTCCGCTCAGGGGGCCGCTCGGGCCCTAGCCGGTGGCCCCGGCGTCCCTCTCCGGATGGGGTTCGAACGTGCCGTGGAGCGACGCCCACAGCCCACAGAGACCCAGGCCGTAGACGGGCACGAGCGTCCCCGCCGCCAGGCTGCTGTACGGCCGGGCGATGGCCGTGGCCAGGGCCACCACCACCTGAACGGCCAGGGCCCCCAGGAGGCTCCGGCGCACGGCCGCCGACGCGATGTCGCCGGTCAGGAAGTAGAGGTTGGCCACGCTGATCTGCTCGCGCCGGCTCCGCCGGATTCCCGTGGCGTAGGCGGCGACGAAGGCGACGCAGCCGGCAAGGAACAGGGCGACGGCGACCACGAAGGCGGGCGCGGCCAGGGTGTCGGGGGCGGCCGCAGCCGCTACCGCGGTTACCGAGAACGCCGCCGTTCCCCACCACGCGCTTCGGCGGATGACTTCGCCGGACATCACTCGACCGCCTGGAGAGACTGGTCGAGGAGCTGAGCCAGGTGGTCGTAGTCGAAACGCTCCTCGGCCCGGCGCCGGGCCCCGCGGCCCAGGCGGGTGCGCAGCTGCTCGTCGTCGAGCAGCGCGTCCAGGGCGCCGGCCACCCTGACCGGGTCCTCGGGCGAGCGGACGATGAGCCCGGACTCGCCGTGGGTCACCGCTTCGGCCGACCCTCCGCTGAGGCCCGCCACCTGAGGGATGCCGCAGGCCGCCGCCTCGAGGAACACGATGCCGAAGCCCTCCTGCTCCAACCCGCCCCAGCGGTTCCGGCAGGGCATGGCGAAGACGTCGGCGCATCCCAGGAACGTCGGGAGCCGATCCTCCGAGAGCCGGCCCAGGAACCGCACGGGGGCACCGGTCTTGGATGCCAGGCGAGCGAGGCGGGGAGCGTCACGTCCGGTGCCACCGACGACCAGGGTGAGGTCCGGATGCCGGGACATGAGCAAGGACGAGGCCGCGATCAGCACGTCGATCCCCTTTCGGGGCACCAAACGAGTGAGGGCCACCACCACCTTGCCCTCGGGCGGCAGGCCGTAGAGAGCGCGCCCTGCCGCCCGCTCGTCGTCCGACAAGGGGCGGAAGCGGGCGAGGTCGACCCCGGGCGGCACGATGACGGACGGAACCTGGCCTCCTGCCGCCCGGTACACCTCGGACAGGACGAACTCGCCGCAGGCAATCACCAGCGAGGCCCCGCGAAGCACCTGGCGGAGGGCAGCCTGGCCACCGGGCAGCCGGCCCGGCACGGAGACCTCGGCGCCGTGAACCACGACGGCGTAGGGGCGGCGCAGGTGGCGGCCGACGAGGCTCAGGGGCAGGGCGGGGTCGAGCACCACCAACCCCGCACCGACCTCGTCGGCGAGGTCGCGGATCTGCTGCGTCAACGCCGGCGTCGGCCAGAGAACCCGTTGCCGAGCCCGCTCCACCCGGTACGGCTGGGCGTCGTCGAACTCGATGTCACCGGCGTACGGCGTGGTGAGGACGGTCACCCGGTCCGGGGGCAGCCGCCGCCACAGCTCCCACAGGTATGACTGGATTCCGCCGATCTTGGGCGGGAAGTCGTTGGTGACGAGGACGTGCGCCAGTCGGGTGCCGTTTCAGGAACGAATGGGCGAGAAAGCCGACGGGGACGGCCGCGGAGGATTCTTCCGCAGGCGCGGACGGTCGCCACTGGAGGCCAGCTCCGACGCCTGCTTGGCCGAGATCCGGGGCCGGATGACGAAGGCGTCCGGGTCGTCGGCCGCTTCCTCGGGAACGTCGAGAACGTCGAGGTCGAAATCGTTCTCGTCCTCGTCCCCTTCGCCGTCTCGGTCCTCGGCGGGCGGCGTCGGCGGGCTGTCCGGCCCTGAGCTCCGCTCAGGCCCCAGAGCGAACGACGCCGAGGACGGCGGGGGCCCGGGAGCCCGTGCCGGAGCCTCGCCGAAGATGCTCGCCCGAGCGGGCGGGACGTCGTTGCGCGTGTCCTTCACCACCTCCGGTGAAGGGCGGGGGGCCGGGAGATCGACTGGCGCCCTCTTGGGTGGCATCGCCCGCGCCGGCACGCCCTCGCGGACCGGGCTCCGGCCGGGAGGGCCGGCTGAGGTGCGGGCAGGCGGGGCCGGGGTGTCAGCGAACCGCAGGCTGAACGGCTCTCGGCCGTTGCCGCCGCGCGATCGGGAACCTCCCGAGCGGTTGTTGGACGTCGCACCCTGCCGCGCCGCGGGCTGCGGACGGGCGGCCGGCGGGCGGGCTCCGACAGGAGAGGCGGGACGGCCGCCTCGGACCCCGGTCGCCCTGGTAGCGAGCCGGGTGCCGTCGGTGCCGAAGCGTGGTCCCTCGGCCCGCGCGGTAGCGCGTCGGGTCGCCTTGGTCGCCGTAGCCGTCGCGACCGGAGCCCGCTTCTTCGCGGTGGAGGAAGCCTTGGTCGCGGACTTTCTGGCGGTCTTGGTCGCGCTCTTGGCCGTCCTCTTCGTCGCGCCCTTGGCCCCACCCTTGGCGGCAGGCGCCTTGGCCGGACTGGGCGAGCGCTTGGCCGTGGGCGCCTTGGCCGGCGGGACCTTTGCCGTAGTGCCTTTGGGCGTCGCTCTGGCCGGCCTCTGGGCCGTGGGAGCCTTCGACGCCGGGCCCATGACCGCACCCCTGGCCGGGCGTTTCGCAGGACGTTTCGGCTCGCCCGATTTCGCTGCGCCAGCAGCGGCGGCAGCGGGAGGCTTCCGCGCCGGCCTGGTCGGAGACGCCGGCGCTCCCAGCGCTCGGGGGGCGGGTGCACGACTGACCGCGGCACGAGCCCGCGGGGTTGGAGGGCGGGGACCGGGACGGACCCGAGCGGGAAGGATGTCGACGGACCGGTCGATCGGCGCCTGCTCCTCCGGCTCGTCCGGCTGATCCCCGGCCCGCCGTCTCTTCCCGCCGTCGACGTAGGCGAGGTCGGACGCCAGACGGTCCTTGGAGCGGAGCTGCCCCAGGGCGACGTCGACCTCCCACGACGCCTGTTGGAACCGGCCCCGTGACTCGTAGCGAAAGCGGACCATCCACACGCTGTCGTGCGCCTGGAACGCGCTCCAGCCTGCGGTGTACTCGTCCTCGGCGAGGACCAGGCCCTTGTCGGCCAGGTTGATTACGACCGACTCCCCCAACGGGAAGGCCGAGTCGCCCAGCCGCGCCTTGGCGTAGGTGAGGCTGCGAGCGAGCTCGATCACCTGGACCTGCTCGGCCAGGATCGGAGGCGCAAAGCGCTCCACCCACTCACGCGGGCAACGGGCCTCCTTGGCCACGTCGTCGATGGTCCGTCCCGCCCGCAGACGGGCCTGGATCTCCCGAGGAGTCAACTCGCTCTGGGGACGGGTCCGCTCCGCAGCTCGCTCTTCGTGCCGGGTTCCCCAGTCCGAAGAGGCGGGACCGCCGCCCGATTCGTCACCGTTGCGGAGCCGCTCGACCTCCGCGAGCTTGTCCCGCAGCTCGTCGCTTATGGCGACTACGAAGCTGCCCGACTTCGACCCCTTGCGGGTGCTGAATATCAAGCCATCGAGATCGGTTGTGAAGCCGACGACATGGAGCTTTCGCACTGTGCTCCCGAGGCACTGTGGCCGGACGAACTGCGGACCCTTGAAACCGGACGCTACCACTCGACTCCGGTTGTAATCGCGGACCGTGGGGCCCCCGATCACCCGTGCTCAGCCCGTGCGCCGAACCTGCCGGAGATGGGGTACGAGGCCGGCGTCGCCGAGCATCCGCACGGCCCTGGCCTCGGCCGCGTCGATCACGACGGCTTCGTTCGGCTCGCGGTTGCAGATGAAGGTGACAACGCAGTCGTCGCACGCAGAGGTGTGCTGCATCACACAGTCGTCACAGCTGATGACCGAAACGCCCTCCATGAGCACATCCTCCAGAACTCGTTTGACTTCCGGTGAACCTACCGGGGCGGTGTGACAGTTCTGCCGCTACCGGCGGAGGACGGCGAGGAGCTGCCTGGAGGAGATGACGTTGGCTCCTGCCCGGGCCGCGCCCTGCTGCACTCTGCGATCGCTGGTGGCGACGACCACGGGACGCTGGGGGGGAAGTTCGTTCACCAGGGCGAGGACCTCGTCGTCGGCCTCGACTCCGGGAGCGGAAAACTGGACCTTGACCGCCCGCGCCGTCGTGGGCACGACCCCGGGCATGATCTGTTCGGCTCCGTCGAACACGACGCGCACGTCGGCGCCCGTGCGGGCCGCGAGCTCGGTCAGGGCGTCCACCAGGCGCCGTCGCTGATCGGGAAGGGGCACCTCCGGCCACCCCGAGAGCGAGACGTTGTAGCCGTCGACCACGAGGGCCACGCCACTCACCCGCACGAGGTATTCGGCGGCTTCGGTCGAGTCGTCGAAGATGGCCGGCGGCAGCCGCACGGGCTGGCGCCCCACCGCGTCGGGACGCCCGCTCCGACGCCGGGCCGGCCTGACCTCGGGCACGGGTACCAGCGCTGGCGATCGGACGTCCTCGGGAGAACCACCGTCCCCGCTGAGCGGATCTGCCGCCGCGCCCAGGGCCTCGGCCAGGCGCGCCGCAGCCCGAGCGGCTTCCCGGAGGGCGCGACCGACGTCGGCGTTGACTGCGAGCAACGCGGCCGGCAAAGGCGGCTCCCGGTCCGGTGGCGCGGCTGGCGAAGTCTCTTGTTCGATGCCCCGTGCCTCCGCCGGGGCCGCCACTTCAGCCGAAGCCTGCAGTTCGCCTACATGAACCTCGAGCTGGCGTAGCCGGCGACGTAAAGCCTCGACCTCGGCCGCCGCAGCTGCCGCCGAGGCTTTCGCCCGATCCCGCTCGGCGGCCAGGCTCTCAGCCCGACGACCGGCGGCAGCGGCCGCGTCGGACGCCATCTGGCGAGCCCGGCGCTCCTCCCCCAAGGCCGCCGTCGCCTGCGCCGCCTCGGCACGAGCCGACGCGGCCGCCTGCTCGGCCCGGCGGCTGGCGTCCTCGGCTCCCGCCAGCCGGCGACGGGCGTCGTGCTCCGCTCGCTGGTCGACAGCCGCTTCCGCCTCTTGCTCGGCGCGCGCCACCAGCGACGCCAGCTCCTCCTCCCAGCCCGACGGCCGGGCGAGGAACAGCCACCCCGCCCGCCCCACGTCTCGCTCCTCGACCGTTGCCGTCACCCGCGCTCGGAAGTCCTCGTCGGTGTCGAGGGCCCGGCGGGTGGCAGCCAGCGCTCGCGGCGGCAGCTTGGCGAAGCGGAGGAAGGGGCGCAGAGCCACAGGGGCGGGAACAGCCGGCTTCTCCTTCTCTTCCTCACCTTCCCGGGCCGCGGCGAGGGCCGCCTCCAGAGCAGCCCGCAGGAGGAGGTCACCAGCCGGGTTCAGAGGGTCTCGACCGCCTCGCTCGAACCGCACCACCGGCAGGTCACGCTCTGGACCACCTCATCGAGGACCTGCTCCTCCTCCACGGTCAGCTCTCCGCCCAGGCTGAAGTGGTGGAAGGCGCGTGTCGTCCGGGCCGTCGTGACGTCGAACCGCGTGAGGTTGCCGCACGCGGTGCAGCGGCCCCATTCCTCCCCAGATCGTGGTCCTCACCGGCATCACCGAGTCCATGGTGGGGCCGGCGCCCTCGATCGATGCCGTCCTGCCCGCCCTCCTCGAGTTCTTGGGCGGTTGCGTGCTCGTGGGCCACAACCTCCGGTTCGACACGTCGTTCCTGGATGTGGCCTCGCTCGCCGCCGGTTATCCGCGGCTCCCTCACCAGCGGGTCGACACCTGCGCCCTGGCCCGCCGGTTGGTCCGCGACGAGGTCCCCGACTGCCGGCTCGGCACCCTCGCCCGACGGCTTCGCCTAGCCCACCAGCCCTCCCACCGGGCCCTCGAGGACGCTCTGGCCACCGCCGACCTCCTCCACGTCCTGCTCGAACGAGCCGCCGGCCTGGGCGTCTTGGGGCTCGACGACCTCCTCACCCTCCCGACCCTCGCCGCCCATCCCATGGGCGCCAAGCTTCGGCTCACCCGCGGGCTCCCGCGCTCGCCGGGCGTCTACCTGTTCCGGGGCCTGGGCGGACGGGTCCTGTATGTCGGCAAGGCCACCGACCTGCGGTCCCGCGTGCGGTCCTACTTCTCGGGCGACGACCGGCGGAAGGTGTCGTCCCTGCTCCGGGAAGCCGAGTCCATCGATCACGTGGTCTGCCGTAGCCCCATCGAGGCCGCCGTCCTCGAGATCCGTCTCATCCACCGGTACCTGCCGCCGTACAACCAGCGGTCGACCCGCTGGCGGAAGTACGCCTACCTGAAGCTCACCCTCGGCGAGCGCTTTCCCCGTCTGTCCGTCGTCCGAGCGCCCACCCCGGAAGACGGGTGCCTCTACCTGGGACCCCTTTCGTCCACCGCCACCGCCCGCGCCGTGGCCGAGGCGATCGAAACCGCGGTACCCATCCGGCGGTGCACGGCCCGTCCGGGCCGCGTCCCCCGCGAGGGCCTGTGCACGCCCGCGCAGCTCGGGGTGGCGACGTGTCCCTGTGCAGGGGCCATCTCCGAAGCCGAGTACCGGATCCTCGTAGACCAGGTCGTCCGCGGGCTGACCAACGAGCCGGAGGCCCTCCTCCAGCCTCTGTGCGACCGCATGCGGGCCCTCGCGGGAGCGGAGCGGTTCGAGGAGGCCGCTGAGGCCCGCGACCGGGCCGACGTCCTGGCCCGTGCCCTCCACCGCCAACGACAGGTCGACGCCCTCCGGCTGGCCGGCCGCCTCGAAGTGGAGGCGGGCGATCGTCGGCTCGTCCTCACGGCGGGCCTCCTCGGCGCCCAGGCCGGGGTGGAGGTCGACCTCCGGGACTACGGAGCGGGCGCACCGGTCCCTCGCCACCTGGCCGACGAGCTCAGCTGTATGGCCAGCTGGCTGGACGCCGAGTCGTCCCGGCTGAGGCTCCTGCGGTGCGAGGGCGAGCTCGTCTCGCCTCTGCCCCGGGTGCCCCGCTACGAGCCCCGCAAGCGTCGGAGCCGCCAGGAGTAACCAGGGCACTGGCTACCCGGCGGGCGCTACGTCCTTGTGCTCGCCCGACACCGTGACCAGGCGTTCCAGCACCTCGCCCGCCCGCCCTTCGTCAACCGACGAGACGGCCGCTTCAAGTCCCCCGGCCAGGTCGTCGGCCAGGCCCGCAGCCACGACTCCGGCCGCCGCGTTAAGGAGGACGATGTCCCGGTGGGGGCCCCTGTCCCCGTCGAGCACGCGCCGGGTCAGGTCGGCGTTGGTGGCCGGGTCGCCACCGCGGAGCGAGCCGGCCGAGGCCTGTGCAAGGCCCAGCTCGGCTGGGTCGACCACGTAGGTGCGCACCCGGCCCTCATTCAGCTCCAGCACCGTCGACGTGGTGGTCGTGGACAGCTCGTCGAGACCGTCGTGGCCGTAGACGACGAGCGCCCGTTCGGCACCGTTGGCCTGCAGCACCCCGAGCATGCGCTCGGCCATGGACGGGTCGCTCACGCCCAGGGCCTGGCGGCGGACCCTCGCCGGATTGGCCAGAGGCCCGAGGAAGTTGAAGACGGTGGCCACTCCCAGCTCCCGGCGGGTGGGCCCGGCGTGGCGGAGGACGGCGTGGAAGCGGGGGGCGAAGCAGAAGCCCATGCCCACCTGCTCGACGCAAGCGGCGACCCCCTCGGGCCCGAGGTCGACCGTGACCCCCAGGGCCTCCAACACGTCGGCGGAACCGCTGGCCGACGACGCCGCCCGGTTTCCGTGCTTGCACACCGGGGCACCGGCCCCGGCCACGACCAGGGCGGCGGTGGTGGACACGTTGATCGTGTGACTCCGGTCGCCACCGGTTCCGCAGGTGTCGACCAGGGCCAGGTCTCCGGCGATCGGCACCGTCCGGGCGAACTCCAGCAGGGTGGCCAGCAGCCCGGTCATCTCTTCGACGGTTTCGCCCTTCATCCGCAGGGCGATGCAGAAGCCGGCGATCTGGGCGGAGGTGGCCGAGCCCTCGAGGATCTCGCGCAACGCCGCACCCGCTTCGGCCGCGGTGAGGTCGCGACCACGCGTGAGCGAACCGAGAACCCCTGGCCAGCCGCCGATATCGGACAGGGAGACGGCGTCAGGCACCGGTCAACGGTACCGGGGAGCCTCCCCGCCGGGCTACGCGGGCGGAGACCAGCTCAGGCGGCTGCGGTCTTGCGGCGCTGGCGCAGAAGGCGCCGGCGTTCGCGGGCGGTCGTGCCGCCCCAAATTCCGTCAGCCTCGCGAGAGTCGAGGGCGAACTCCAGGCAGGGCTCTTGCACGGGACACGACGCGCAGATCGCCTTCGCCTCGTCCGATTCCTCGTCCGAAGGCGGGTAGAAGACATCGGGGTCCAGTCCCACGCACGCGCCGCGCTGGCGCCATGACAGTTTCATCGGGCGGAGCATTCCTCCATGGGCTCGGGTCCAAACGTCCTCAGCGCTCGATTCAGCGCGACCAGTCGCTCGGATTTACAGCACCTATTTTGCAACATCCACGTTGCCGAAGTCCAGCGCGTTACCGAACCGGCCCGAAGCGGGGGGCGACGGCTCGCCTCCTAGGACGCGGTTGATTATCGCTTCGGCCGCTTCGCGCCCGGGCGGCTGACCAGGAACTCTTGCGCCGCGAGAGCGACGTCAGCCGCCGAGAGAGGCTTATACAACAGCGTCCTAGGATGCCCCGGATGACCGCTACAGCCGACGAGCGCCGGCTCCGGCCTGGCCGTCAGCAGTTCTCGCTGGCGATGGCTGTCCTCCTGACCGCCCCGGGCCTGATCACCCGCATCACCGGCGCCCATCTCGAACCCGGACTGGGCGCCTTCCTGTTCGGGCTGGCCATCGTCGGCGCCGCCTTCCTTCTTTCCTGGGCCGCCGAGGTGGCCCAGCTCGACCTCTCGGCCGGACTGGCCATCGCCATCCTGGCCTTCATCGCCGTTTTGCCCGAGTACGCCGTCGACCTCGTGTTCGCGTGGAAGGGCGGCAACGCCGTCGAACAGTTCGGACCCGCGTGCCAGCCCCGGGGAGCCACAGGCGAATCCCCCTGCTCACTGGCCCTGGCCAACATGACCGGCGCCAACCGGCTGCTCATCGGCATCGGCTGGTCGATGGTCGTCTTCATCGCGTGGTACCAGTGGCGACGCCGCGGACAGCGGGAGGACACGATCACCCTCGAGCGCACTCATACGGTGGAGCTCTCGTTCCTCACCGTCGCCTCCCTCTACTCGCTCACCCTGCCCCTCAAGCGGACCATCACCCTGGTCGACGCAGCCCTGCTCGTCGGGCTGTTCGTGATGTACACGATCCGCGTGTCCCGTGCCCCGGCCGAGGAGCCTCACCTCGTCGGTCCTGCTGCGTACATCGGCGGGAGACCGGGGCCGAGTTCGGAGTCAGCGAGTTCCTCCTCGTGCAGTGGCTCGCGCCCCTCGCTTCCGAGACACCTGAGCTCCTGGTCGCCGGTCTCTATGCCTGGCGTCTCAACACCAACGCCGGTCTGGGAACCCTGGTTTCGTCCAAGGTCAATCAGTGGACGCTCCTGGTAGGGAGCCTGCCCGTCGTGTTCGCCATTGCCTCTGGCGGCGTTTCCGGCCTGCCCATCGTGGCCCGCCAGCGGGAGGAACTGCTCCTGACGGCGGCCCAGTCCGTGTTCGCCGTCGCCGTGCTCTCCAGCCTGTCCATCTCCGTCCGGGAGGCGCTGGCTCTGTTCGGCCTGTTCTGGGCCCAGTTCATCATCGGGGCCATCGTCCCGGAGTCTCTCCACGGCATGGAGCTCATAGGCGTCTCGATCCTCTACCTCGTCCTGGCCGCGGGCATCATCGTGCGCAACCGGAAATCGGTGCGCGCCCTCGTCCACGACGGCTTCCGCACCCCTTACGCGGAACTCGCCAGCCAAGATTGAATGGTGCCCGGCTGCCCTCGGAAGCCTGGATGAGCCCGAGGATCGGCTGGAGCGCGGTGCTGGCAGGAGCGGCCATAGCCGTGGCCGTGGCCGTCCTGACCATCCTCGTGGTCGAAGTGGTGGACGCCATCGTTGGGATCGACGGAGGGTCCAACTGGGTCTTCGCCTTCTACGCCGTGGTGCTGGCCGGCCTGGTGGTCGGAGCCCGCCGCGCTGCCCAACGACGGGCGGACGCTCCCATCGTCCACGGTGTGGTCACGGCCCTCACCGCCTACGCCGTGGTCGCGGTGGCCGCCTCCGCCGTCCGCCTGGCCGCGGACAAGACGCCGGATCCCGTGCCCCTCGCCTTTAACGCGCTGATGGCCGCATCCGCAGGCATCCTCGGAGGCCTCCTGGCCGGCCCGCCGAGGCCTTCGGGTGACGGGGCGCCGGAGCCGCGGGGCGAATGACTATCCTCGTCGTCGACGTCGGCACGAGCGGGGTACGGGCGACGGTCGTCGGTCCCGACGCCGAGTCAGGCCCCACCCACTATCGGGAGGTGCTGCCCACCAGCCCGGTGCCCATGTTCGTGGAGTTCGACCCCGCGGCCATGGCCGCCGCCGCCCTCGAAGTGGCGCAGGCCGCTATCGACGCCTCCGGGCCCGTGGAAGCGGTGGGCATCGCCAACCAGCGGGCGTCCACCATCCTGTGGGACCGGGCCACCGGAGAGCCGCTGGGGCCGGGAGTGAGCTGGCAGGACCTCCGCACGGCCGGCGTCTGCCTCGCCCTGCGGGAACGGGGCTTCCGGCTGGCTCCCAACGAGTCGGCCACCAAGCTGGCCTTCCTTCTGGACATGGCCGACGCCGACCGCTCGCGCGACCTGTGCTTCGGCACGGTCGACACCTGGGTGGCGTGGACCCTCTCCCAAGGAAGTGTGCACGTCACGGACCCTTCCAACGCCGGCCTCACCGGCCTCCTCCACCTGGACGGCACGGGCTGGAATCCCGCCGTCATGGACGAGCTGCGCATCCCGGCCGGCCTCCTCCCCGCCCTGGTCGACTCCTCGGGGATCGTCGGAGAGGCCACCGCTCTGCCCGGCGCCCCTCCAATCGCCGGCCTGGCCGGCGATCAGCAGGCTTCGCTTCTCGGCCAGGGTTGCACCCGCCCCGGCATGGCCAAGCTCACCTTCGGCACGGGCGGAATGCTCGACCTCTGCCTGGCCGAGCGTCCCGCCTACGCCCGCAGGGGGCCCCAGGGCTCGTTTCCGATCGTGGCCTGGAGCCTGGACGGGGCGATCACGTGGGGCCTCGAGGCGGTCATGCTCAGCGCCGGGCAAGCCGTGGCGTGGCTCCGGGACGACCTCGGCATCCTCGGCGACGTGGCCGAGTCGGAAGCCGTGGCCGGTTCGTGCCGCGACACCAACGGCGTATGGTTCGTGCCCGCCTTGCAGGGCCTGGGCGCTCCGGTGTGGGACTTCGGGGCGCGCGGCACGCTCCTCGGTCTGACCCGGGGAACCGGCCGCCCCGAGATCGTGCGGGCCGTCCTCGAGGGGATCGCCCACCGAGCCGTCGATCTCGTGGAGGTGGCGGAGTCCGACGGTGACGTCGGCATCCACGAGCTTCGGGTCGACGGCGGGATGACGGCCAACAGTGTGTTCCTGCAGGCCTTGGCCGACGCCTCCCAACGACCGGTCGAGGTGTCCCGGGTGCGGGAAGCGACCACGCTCGGCGCCGCCTTCCTCGCCGGCCTGGCCGTCGGCGTCTGGGCGGACCTCGACGAGTGGTCGGCCATGTGGAAGCCGGATCGGGTCATCACGCCCGCCCGGCGGCTCGACCGGAATCGGTGGCTCGACGCTCGATCGCGGGCGACCGAGTGGGTGCCGGAGCTGTCGGCACTGGAGTTCTTCTGAGCGCCCAGACGGGCCGCGACGTGGGAGAATGGGGACGACGGTGAGTCGGCCGGGTGGCCGCGGTCCGGGAAACCGGGCTGAGGAAGGTCGGGGCTCCACAGGGCAGGGGTGCTGGCTAACGGCCAGTCGGGGCGACCCGCAGGAAAGTGCCACAGAGAACAGACCGCCGATGGGCCTTCGGGCCACAGGCAAGGGTGAAACGGTGCGGTAAGAGCGCACCAGCGCCCGGGGCGACCCGGGCGGCTCGGCAAACCCCACCCGGAGCAAGGCCAAACAGGGAACGGGTGGCCCGCCCGATGTTCCCAGGTAGGCCGCGTAGATGGATGGTCACCCCGCCGCTCCGGCGGCGGACAGAACCCCGCCTACAGGCCGGCTCACCGTCACTACCTGCTGAGGACTGGCGTGCGGGGCTTTGACCAGCGGTTTCGCGTCCCATTGGTTCCCAGCCGGTCCCAGCCGATCCGGTCGAATCTCGTCCTGCTGAGGACTGATTGAGGACTCTCGCTCGCG
>JAIVIH010000149.1 GCA_020200615.1 Actinomycetota bacterium
CCTCCGGTTCGGGCCAGCCACGCTGGCAACGGTCGACCTGCGGGCAGGCCGCCGGTGGACCGTGGCCGCGAACTGGCTGCCTGGAGACGGCGGCGGCCTGCCCGATGATGGGTGGAACACCCTGCGAGCGCCGCCGTATTCAGGACTGTTCGATCCGCGACCGTCGGCCCGAGGAGAGCTGAACGTGCCACCGTCGCGTCCTGTGGCACGCTGCTTCCCGTGCCCTGGTCCGCAGCCGTCCTTGGTCTTGGAGCCTTGGTCTATGCCGCGCTCCTCGGGCCTCTCGACGTTACGTTCGACGCGACGCCTCTGCTCTTCGGGTCCCTCGCTCTGGCCGCGGCGCTGCTCGGTCGCAACCCCGGCTCACCGCCACCGCCCTCACGTTGATCGGCTGGGGCGCGGCGGTCATGCTAACCCGCCACGGCCCTCTGCCCGACGAGCGAGAAGCCGCCGCCTTCCTGGTCGGCAGCGGCCTCGGCCTCCTGACGGCGCGCCTCGTGGCCCGAGGGCGTCCAGATCTCGACGCCGGCGACGGGTCGTCCGTCCTGGTCGTGGGCGGGATGGCGTTCTTCCTCGCCTTCGATGCGGACTGGCTCTACGACTGGCCGGTCTGGTGCGCGTCCCTGGTGGGATGGGCCCTCTGGGAATGGCTCTCCAGCCGGCGCAGGCGAGCTCTTTCGGCTACTGCGGCAGGTGCGGCTCCACCTCGGCCATGATCGTTCCGCTGTCGGCGGCGCCGACGATGCGGGTGCGCTCCACGCCCCCCACGAACAGAGCGAGCGTGGGGATCGACATGACCCCGAAGCGAGACGCAGTCGCCCGGTTCTCGTCGACGTTGAGCTTGGCGATGCGGACCCGGTCGTCGGTTGCGGCAATGCGCTCGAGCTGCGGCGCGACCCAGTGGCACGGCCCGCACCACGAGGCCCAGAAGTCGACCAGCGTGGGCACGGGTGAGGCGAGCACCTCGCGGTCGAAGTCGGTGTCAGAGACCGCGACGATGGCGGTCGGCGGCGTCAGGGGCATGTCATCTCCTCAATTGGCGGGTCGGGGAGTTCTCTCGGAGCGACGAACCGCCGGCGAGCGGATCGGCAGCCCGAATGGTCGGATTGGGCACGGTCAGCGTGGGCACGTCGGGGACTGCGGGGATGGTGGCCCCCGGTCTCACGGCCCTGGATACCCACAGGGTCGAGGCGAGGAAGGCTGCGTCCTGGACCAGGACGCCCCACCACAGCCGCTGGGGCAGATGCACTCCGAAGCAGCCGCAATTGCTGAGGTCCAGGCCTCGGGCGAAGGCCTGGACCCCGAGGACGCTCCAGACGACGGCGACGCCGACGGCCACGATGGCCCCGACCCGGCGGGACTTCCCGCCCGCGATCAGGCCGAGACCAGCCGCCATCTCCGCGACCGCGATGGCCAACGCCACTGGAAGCGCGGACCCCTCGGGGAAGGCGTGATAGGACGCGAGCACGTCGGCAAAGCCACCGAAGTCGCTGAGCTGTGCCACCCCCATGGAGAGCAGCAGGATTGTCAGCCACCAACGAGCGATGTGCACGACGCAGGAACCCAACGGCAATGTCGGCATATTCCCCGGAACGGCTGATCGCCGAGGGAACGGATGGCGCCCGTGGCGGCACGTGACTGCTACCGAAGGCGTTCCGCGATTCGGCGGAGCGCGCCAGGCCGGCCGTGGGCTTCGGTCGGGACTCCCCGCTCGATCGTCACTCCGCGCCAGAAGCCGATGCGCCCACCGACGAGCGGCGCCGCCCGCCGGCTGGGCTCGGGGTAGTCCCACGCCGACGCTGGATTCACCTCGCCGTCGACGACGATGTCGTAGTAGCGGGCGGTGCCCTTCCACGGGCAGATGGAACGGTGGTCGCTTGGCTGCAGGTAGCGGTGGTCGACGGCGTCAGCCGGGAAGTAGCTGTACCCGTCGACCACCTCCACGTCGTCGCTCTCGGCGATCACTTCTCCCTTCCACAGGGCTCTCGGCATCCGCTGCTCCTTTCGTTCGAGGGGGAACCCGTCGTATCGGCGCCAGATTCCAAGTCGGTCGCCTCCAACACCCTCGGGGTTGTGCCGGCTCCCGCTCACCTTGCCGTATTCCCACCGCGGCGCCCCCGGCTGATCGAGAGCCCTGCGACATCCACAACTTCCGTTGGTCGAGGGTGTGCTTCGAGTTCATGCCGCGGAGCACGAGGGCTTCTTCACGTCGCCCTTGAACGACTTGCCGGCGCCCCTGTGCCTCTGCGATCGGCCCCCCGCCTGAGTGAACGGCCGCGCCTGGGAGCGGCTATCGGGGCTCGCAGCCCCGGCGTATGGACGTATCACCCGATTAGCCGTATTGGGGCTATCCACTTAGCCGGACCTGATGGTCGGTAGGGTCTGCGGCCGTGAGCACTGTTCCGGTGGCTGGCCGGGACTACCCGAGGTCGGTCGGCGAGCTGCGGTCGTGGTTCGCCACCGACGACGACTGCCTGGACTACCTGGAGTGGCTCCGATGGCCCGACGGGTTCGTCTGCCCGGCCTGCGCGCAGGCGGGCGGGTGGCGGCTGGGCGACGGTCGGCTCCGCTGCGCATCGTGCCGCTCGGCGACGTCGGTGACGGCGGGGACGATCTTCGACAAGACGCGCACGCCGCTGACCGTGTGGTTCACGGCGTGCTGGCTGTTCGCCACCCAGAAGGACGGGGTCTCGGCCCAGAGCCTGCAGCGAGCGCTGGAGATCAGCTCCTACCAGACGGCGTGGGCGATGCTGCACCGGC
>JAIVIH010000400.1 GCA_020200615.1 Actinomycetota bacterium
GGCTACAGCAATGAAGTCGAATCGTACGCGACGTTGGGCCCGAGTTGGCCTGTTCGCCTTCGCCTGCACGGCCGTTCCCGCCGTGGCCGCGGCGCCCGCGCCGGCTCAGGCGCAGACCCGGGCTGGCGAGATGGTGCGGGAACTTGGCCCAGAAGTCGTGCTTCAAGCGGGCTCGACGAGCGCACACACGTACGTCCCACCGCTGGAGACCACAACCGCGATGTCCACTTCGGGCACCGCGGCAGCCACCGCCACCTTCCACCCGACGCTGACCGGCTTCCCGCCCGAGGCCCAGGTTGCGTTCGAGCGGGCGATGGAGCTCTGGGGCGGGCTGATCAGCTCGCCTATGCCGATCAAGGTGTCGGCCATCTACGAGCCGTTGAGCAACAGCACCCTGGCCAGCGCCCGGACCGATCGATTCCGCGACTTCCCCGGAGCGCCGGTGCCGGAAACCTTCTACCCGTTCGCCCTCGCCAACGCCTTGGCCGGATTCGAGGTCGACCCGTTCGCCACGGGTATCGTCACCCGCTTCAACAGCAGCTACCACGACTCGTGGTACTTCGGGACCGACGGTCGCCCGCCCTCCGGGAAGTTCGACTTCGTCACCATCGCCCTGCACGAGATCGGCCATGGCCTCGGCTTCGAGGGCACCATGCGGTCGTTTGGCACGACCGCGACATGGGGCACTGGGACGCCTCCCCGCCCCGCGATCTACGACCGGTTCACCACCGACGCCAACCGGGTGTCGCTGATCAACACGTCGGTCTACCCCAACAACTCCATGGAGCTCCGTGCGGCCCTGATGAGTGAGAACGTGTATTTCGACAGCCCCGCGACCAACGCGGCCGACGGCACGGGCCGGCTCAGGCTCTATGCCCCCAAGGGCTTTGCCGGCGGCTCCAGCTACGTACACCTGGACGAGGACACCTACCCGCCTGGCAACCCCAACTCGCTGTTGACCCCCACGATCAACCGCGACGAGACCATCCACTCGCCCGGCCCCGCCGTGCTCTGCGTCTTCGAAGCCATCGGCTGGTCCACTGCCCAAGCCTGCCCTGCGGGACTGACCGCCTCCGCCACCGAGATCACGCCCGCTACGGTTGAACCGGGAGACGCGGTCACTGTCGGTGCCAAGGCCGTGGGGGCAGCCCTCTCGTCGTACACGCTGAAACTGGGCACCACCGTCTTCAACTGCCCGACAGGTCTCACCGTGGGCGGACCGAGGAATTCGGACGCCAGCTTCAACATCCCGCCCGTCGAGCGCTTGATCCCGACCAACCTCAGCTCCGGCCACCGCTGGCTCTGCTGGGTGCGAACCGGGGACCCCGGAGACTGGTCCACCCCGGTCCGGGTGATCATCGTCTAGAAGTGCACCGATCCGATCGCTGGGTCGCCCGGCAGCTTCGACGGGCCGGTTGACCAGCACTTCGAGCGGACGGGCACCCACCTCTGCGTGTGAGCCGAAGCCCGAAAAGCGCTCGGCCCACCAACTCATTGCTGAGCGGGTGGGCCGGCCCTCAGGTCTTCCGCGGCTCACGGGCCGCGGCGGCTTGGAGCTACAGAACCGTCAGGGCCCTCGACGGGCTTCTGTCAGCACTGTTGGCGCGGTTAACCCACGCAACCCACTTGACACCCGATGTGGCGTTGGTGGGGACGATGCGGCTGACCATGGCGATGTTGCCGCCGCCGTCGGTGTTGGCGTCGCCGCCGAGGACCAAGCCGCTCGCGACGCCGGCAGCACTACTGGCCAACCGCAGGCGGTACGCGGTGTTAGCGGACGACAAAGCGGAAGCGCCCGCCTGAATCGTGTCGCCCGGCTCTGCGGTGGCACTGCTCAGGTTGGTCTGCGACGAGGGAACGCAGGCGTAAGCGACGGCCTGGAAACCCAGGAAAGCTGCAAGTGCAGCCACCGGAACCAGCCCCACCATGCGGCGCCGCCGCTGAAATCCGATTGATTTCATACTGTCTCCTTGTATTCGATCTGTCACGCCACCGGCCGGACGCTGGAAGCAGTGCCAGTTTACTCACCATCGGGCCAGTAAGCGCGCAAGAGCCCTACTCAAATTTTTCGCCTAGGTGTCAGCCGGTTGCGGGACCGGACTGGTCAGTTCGGTTCGGGGTCCGTCCGCAGGACGTCAAGGGCGGCCCAGCGAGAATCCGCACCTGCGGAGGGGCAGGTACAAGCCCCGGCGTTCAGGTCCGCTCCGCAGCTCCCGCACAGTCCCAGGCAACCTTCGCGGCAGAGCGGTGCGAGGGGCAGTTCCAGGAGCAGGGCCTCCCGCGCCAGAGGGGCAAGGTCGATGCGATCTCCCTGCAGCGGGTAGGTCTCTCCGTCGCGCGGGCGGGGTTCGTACAGCTCCTGGAACCGGGCCTCAGCCCGGCTGGTGACCCGCCCCAGGCACCGGCGGCACTCAGCCTCGAAGGGGCCGGTCGCTACTCCCGTGGCCAAGATGCCGTCGGTGACCCACTCGAGGGTCACGTCCACGCTGACGTCGGAGCGGTCCGGAACCGCGGAACCGACCACCCGCAGGCCGTCCATGGATCCCGACTGCTGTACCCGGCGGCGGGCTCCCGGCCGTTGCAGCAGGTCAGCCACCACCACGACCAGGCCGTTCTTGGCCATCCGGGCTACCCCATGTCCTGATCGAAGAACACCTCACCGACCTCGGGCTCCCCGGCGACGGTCGGAACGCCGATGTCGCCTTCCTGCCCCGCCGGCAGAGGCGCCACCCGTAGCTTCTCGCGTCCCGCCTG
>JAIVIH010000401.1 GCA_020200615.1 Actinomycetota bacterium
GGATGACGATGGCAAAGGCGACCCCGAGGATCTCCGACGACGGTTCCTCGAACTCGGCGAAGATGAACCCGCCCAGCTCTATCCGTAGACCGTCGACTCTCGGCGCGTCGGCGAAGATCTCCTTGCGGATCTCGAAGGAGCGGTTGAAGTCGATGTCGTCCGGCAACTCGACGTTGGCGAACGCGATCTTCCCCGACTCCGGGCCCGTCGACGCGATCTGCTGGGCACCGTCCTCGGCGTATGGGCTCTGGACGCGGTTGACGTCCTCGATCTGCGCCACCTTGTCGAACAGGTCCTGCATGGCCTGGCGGACCGCTGGGTCCTCAACGCCCTGGTCGGCCCGGAACACGATCGTGCCGACGATGCCCGTGCCCTGGCCCCCGAAGTTCTCGTCGAGGATGTCGAAGCCGGTCTTCGATTCGCTGTCGGGCAAGTTGAACTCGTCGCGGAATGCGCTGCCCACCCCGCTGGCGATGACGTTGCCGAACACGAGAAGTGCCAACCACAGCCCGAGGACGAGCTTCCTGCGGTCGTGGCACCAGGGACCTAGTCTTGCGAACACCTAAACCTCCTCCTCGCCGAAGCGACCCGTTCCACCCTTCGCGCTATTCGCAGCCTTGTCAACACTGCGACGGAACGGACGCCAGAAATTCACCGCTCGGTCGCCGCAGGCGGGGGTCGTGGTGCTAGAAAGCCAGTACGAAGGCCAGTCGGCCAGCCGCCTCGGCGCGGCCGGTCGGGCCGGGGGGTGACCGGTTCATGGGGAGGCGGCGTGTGAACGACGGGCGGGCGCGAGGAATGACGACCTAAGCGTGGCCGGGAGAACTCCGGTGCGGCGGTACCGGAACCGGGTCGGCGAGACCGCTGAGCTCAGCGGCGTGACCGAGCTACGCATCCACGGAGTCGGCGGCACCACGCCTGAGAGCATGCTCTTCGACCCGTTCCCGCTCAAGGTCGGTGGGGATGACATCGCCGGTTTCTACCGATCCGACGACCTGCCCGGCCGCCACTCGGAGGCCTACTCCTGGGGCGGCCTCACCTCCCGGCAGGCGACTCGCGCCCTGTGGCTGCTGCTCCTCCCTTTCTCCGTGATGAACGTCGCCGGATGGGCGCAGCGCTCGCCCTCCTGTCGGGCGAATGATTCTGGTCCTGAGCGCCAGCCTCACCGCCCTGCTCGCCGCCGGGCTCTCGGTGGTGACGATCGACCTGATGGCCTACCAGTGCGGGGCCGACACCAACTGTTCCGGCAAGCGGTGGTGGTTGACACCGCTCAAGGCCGGTCCCATCGCCGATTACGCGGGCCGCCGGGTGGCGCTGGGCATCGTCGTGGCCACCCTTCTCGTGTTCGCTCTCGCCTACCTGTCCAGGCGGAGCCGAGGCCAGTACGAGGCCACCACGGTCCCGGCCTTCGCCCTCGACGGCCCTGACCGGCCGGTGCTGGCTCGCGCCACCACGTGGCGCGGCAACGAGCGCGTCCTGCGCCTCGGCCGGTTCCACCGGGCCGCCGCCCTGGGCACCGTGGCCGCCATGGGCGCGAGCGTGGCCGCCGACCTGGCCGACGCCGCCGGCAAGTCGGTGGTCCCGGCCGCGATCCTGGCGGTCGTGGCTGCGCTTACGGTGGCGGCCACGTTGGTCGCCCTAGCCCTCGACCTCCGGAAGCTGGCCCGACCGCTGGCGGTCGTAGCCACCGTCACCCTCCTTCTCACCGTCGTCGTCGCCGCCCTCCTGCCGGCTGCGGGGCGGCCCCTCACCCGCCTGTCCATCCAGCGTGGCCCCCAGCTCATCTTTGGCGTCCAGCTCGCCCTTCTGCTGGTCCTGGGCCTGGTGATCCTCGTGCAGTCCCGAGCGAAGACCACCGGCCCACCCACGCCTGAGGCCTTCCGCTGGGCGACTCCTCTCGTTCTCGCCGCCCTTTCCGTGTTCATGACCGGCTCGGTCCTGGCCGGGATCACCGTCCGGCTGGCCGACGTCCTCGGCGAACCGGTGACCCTCCCCGGCGGGGCGACCCAGGCCGTTGAGATCCTCTACCCGGTGTCGTTCGACTGGGCGTCCCTCGCCCTGGCCGTGACCCTCCTGTTGCTGGGCATCCAGGCCTTCGTCTTCAGGTCGAAGGTCAGCAAGGTCTCGGCGGTGGACATCGAAGCCATTCAGGCGGAGTACGACCTGATCGCCGGCGAAGCCGCGCCGCGCGACGACAAGCGCCACCGGGACTGGGCGGCCGGCGTGGCCAAGGCCCGTCGCCTCACGGCCAGGCTCTCCGACCTGGACCGGTTCGTGAGCGTGACCGTGATCACGGTTTTGGTGCTTCTGGCCGTGAGCTACCCCGTATTCATCCGCCCTCGGGGCGGCGGCCTCACCGACTACCCGGCCATCGCCGGCCGCTGGCACTGGGTCCAGAGCGCCAGTACCTGGGTAGTGGCCCTCCTGCCCTTGGGGGGCATGTGGCTCTTGACCAACTCGTGGCGGGGCGCGGGCCAGCGGAAGTCGGTCGGGGTGGTCTGGGACCTGGCCACGTACTGGCCGCGGTGGTTCAACTCCAACGAATCGCCCTGGTGACCTACGGCACGCCCCTGGCCCGCCTCTACCGGTGGCTGTACCCCGCACACTGGGGGACGTTCGACCCAGGGAACCTGGCGTCCCGGCTCGCCCCCGTCACCCCCCTGCCCCGCTGGCACCACTTCTGGCGTCAGACCGACCCCATCGGAGGTCCGTTGTTCCCGGACCCCTCCCCCGGCGCCCCCGGTCGCGACGACGAACTGCCCGACCCCCGGCAGCGCCGTCATCCGCCGGGAGACCCGTGGCCGAGCGTCTCCGGCCACTCGCACTATCTCGAGGACCCTGGCATGGTCGAAGCCACCGACCGGCTGGCTGCCGCCCTGGCTGACGTTCCGCCGGCCAACGCGAAAGGACCATCCGATGGCTGACGAAGGCGCGCCCCGGGCGCTGGTCAACTACACCCAGCTGGCTCGCGGCGGCGGCGCGACCGAGGCGGTGAGCGAGCTCGAGCAGACCGACTCCGAGGAAGCGTCGGCCGCCGCCGCCGCCATCGCCCAGGGCCTCGTCGCCCTGAAGGACGCCGAGACGCTTCCCGATGTCATGTCGTCACCCGACGACCAGCGTGGGGCTCTCCTCCAGTCGTTCCTGGCCGAGCAGGCGGAGGCCGAGGGCAAGGTCGAGCCCTTCCCCGTCAGCACCGCCCTCGAGGCCAGGTTCGACGACAAGGACATCGCCCGCTGGATCGCCCATGCCGGTTGGCCCTGGATCAAGAGCCACCTCGGCCTTCAGCACAAGAGCCGGTTCCTCCCGCCGCCCGGGCCCGCCGACTGGAGCGGCATCAACGACGACGCCCGGATCGCCCTCCTGGGTGACTGGGGGACGGGCATGTACGGCGCACCCCGCTGCGCCACCAGCATCTCCGCCGACCGGGAGGGATTCGGCGCCGTGGTGCACCTGGGCGACGTCTACTACGCGGGGACCAAGAAGGAGGTGCGCCAGCACTTCCTCAACCACTGGCCCCGCGTTCCGGGCGCCGTCCAGCGGGCGTGCAACTCCAACCACGAGATGTACTCCGGTGGTGGTCCCTACTTCACCGAAACCCTTCCTAAGTTCGGTCAGAGCTCGTCGGTCTTCGTGCTGCAGAACAAGGGCTGGGTGATCGTCGGCCTCGACACCGCCTACGACGAGGGCCGTGTCGGCAAGGCTCAGGTCAAGTTCCTGAGGGACGTCGTCAGCGCCCTCGGCGACCGCAAGCTCATCCTCCTCTCCCACCACCACCCGTTCTCGCTGCTGGCCAAGCGGGAGAACGGCGTCCGGAAGGACCTCGGCGACGACCTGATGCGCAAGGTCTTCGCCTGGTACTGGGGTCACGAGCACATCTGCGCCCTGCACCAACCGTCGGAGAGGTGGGGCCTGCACGGAAGGTGCATCGGCCACAGCGGCTACCCCTACTTCCGGCCCGACGAGGTGAAGCCGAAGAGCGGAAAACGTGACGCTCCTGAGCTCGTGCCCCTGCCGGCCAACGGCGACGCGCCCGGGGCCCTCGTGCTGGACGGGCCCAACCCCTACGTGGACGGCCACGCCTCCGAGTACGGGCCGCACGGCTACCTCACCGTGCACCTGCAAGGCGAACACCTGCACGAGACGCTCTACGACTGTGACGGCACGGCCTTGTGGCACAACGATCTGGCCTGACGGCCGAGGAACTGGCCGTCCGCACCCACGGGCGCGCCGAGCGGGCCCTAGGCGCCACCGACGTCGGCGAACTCTTCGCCCAGTACCGCGCTGTCATCGGTCCACCCGCAGACGAGCTGAGCGACCTGGCCCGCTCCGCCCTGGACGACCTCCGCAACGGGATCACGCCCGGGGCCGAAGCCCTACAGGCCCTGGAATACGCCATCCGGCTGATGCGCCCGGCACCCTTGGTGCGCCGGGGGGTCATCGATCCTCTGGAGCCCGAGACCGTGGCTTCCTTTCCCGGTTGGGAGACGTTCCAGGACGCGGTGAAACCCTACCTCTCGGCGGTGGCGCGCATCGACAGGGCCGAGCAGCGGGGCTTGGTCGCCCAGCCGGTGGTGGGCACCGGGTTCCTGGTGGGACCAACGTCCCTCGTGACCAACCGCCACGTCGTAGACGAGCTCACTCTGGGCACCGGCCGGCTGGGGGCCGACCAGGCGGTGGCCCGCTTCGGACAGGAGTACAAGCAGACGCCTGACCCTCCGGCGGTGCCCGTTGCCGAGGTCGCGGCCGTGCATCCCGACCTAGACCTGGCCGTGCTCCGCCTCGAACAACCGCCGGGCGACAGCTTCCCCACCCCCGCCTCGCCGTTTCCGCTGGCACCCGTTGCCGTGGAAGACGGCGCCGGAGTGGCGGCCATCGGCTATCCGGTGGAGGACGCCCGCAACCCGTCGTTCGTGAAGCTCGTCTTCAACGACCGGTACAAGGTCAAGCGGGTGGCCCTCGGAGAGGTCACGGGCTCGGCGCGAGGGGTCTTCTTCCACGACTGCACGACGCTCGGCGGCAACTCCGGATCGCCGGTGCTGACCCTCGACGGCGCCCAACTGGTCGGGGTGCACTTCACGGGGTTCTACCTGGCCCGCAACGAGGCGCTGACCGGCGAGCCCGTGCTGGAGTTCCTGGGACCCTTCGCAGGCGGGGACTGACGGCGGTGGCCGAGGCCAAGGTCCGGGGTCTGATCATCGCCGTGGAGGAGTACGGGAA